>CAYFLF010000220.1:0-3335 GCA_964343725.1 uncultured Bordetella sp. | reverse complement strand
CGCGAGGAGGATTTGAACCTCCGACCTTTGGGTTATGAGCCCAACGAGCTACCAGGCTGCTCCATCGCGCGGCAAAAAGTGAGTGTACCTTAAGAAGCGCTTGTTTCGCTAGTTGCAGCGTCTTGAATTTCAGGACGATCAACTAATTCCACGAAAGCCATAGGCGCGTTATCGCCTACACGAAAGCCCATTTTCAAAATACGTGTGTAACCACCAGGACGCGTTTTGTAGCGTGGTCCGAGCTCATTGAACAGTTTGACCACACTGTCGCGATCACGCAAACGGTTGAATGCCAAACGGCGATTGGCCACTGTGGGCTCTTTCGCCAAAGTGATCATGGGTTCGATGACGCGACGCAATTCTTTGGCTTTTGGCAAAGTGGTTTTGATGGCCTCGTGCTCAATGAGCGAGTTCATCATATTGCGCAACATCGCTAAGCGGTGCTCGCTGGTGCGATTGAGTTTTCTAAGTCCGTGTCCGTGACGCATGGTGTTTCCTTTTGTTATTGCCGGCCGCCGTATCAGGTACGGCCAGGTGACGGAGTTTTACGTTTGCTGATAAAGCGATCAGCGGCGCTCTAAGCCTGCAGGTGGCCAGTTTTCGAGCTTCATGCCCAAAGTCAAACCACGAGAAGCCAAAACTTCTTTGATTTCATTGAGTGACTTACGACCCAAGTTCGGGGTCTTTAGCAACTCGTTTTCGGTGCGTTGGATCAAGTCACCGATGTAGTAAATGTCTTCGGCCTTGAGGCAGTTGGCAGAACGAACGGTGAGTTCCAACTCGTCGACAGGACGCAACAAAATTGGATCGTAGTTCTGGTTGCCACGAGGCGCCTCAGCCATCAAGCTAGAGATTTGATCACCTTCCAATTGCGCAAACACGGCTAGTTGCTCGACCAAGATTTTGGAAGAGGAACGCACAGCGTCTTCGGCACTGATAGCACCATTGGTTTCGATTTCCATGACTAGGCGGTCCAAGTCAGTACGCTGTTCCACACGGGCGTTTTCAACGCTGTAGCTCACACGGCTAACGGGTGAGAACGAAGCGTCCAACACAATGCGGCCAATGGATTTGCTTGGCTCTTCGCCATAGCGACGCACGGTGCCTGGCACATAGCCACGACCAGTTTCTACTTTCAACTGAATGTCGATCTTGCCACCTTGCGACAAGTTGGCAATCACATGACTGGGGTTGATGATCTCCACGTCATGGGGTGTTTGGATGTCTGCAGCTGTCACAGCACCTTCGCCTTCTTTGCGCAGGCTCAAGGTGACTTCGTCGCGGTTATGCAATTTGAAAACCACGCCTTTGAGGTTCAACAAAATATTGACAACGTCTTCTTGCACGCCATCAATAGAAGAATACTCGTGCACCACGCCAGCGATGGTGACTTCGGTCACGGCATAGCCCACCATGGACGACAACAACACACGGCGTAATGCGTTGCCCAAGGTGTGGCCGTAGCCACGCTCAAAAGGCTCTAAAGTTACTTTGGCACGGTTGTGACCGAGTTGCTCAACATGGATATTTTTTGGTTTCAACAAATTTGTCTGCATTCAGATTTCCTCTCTATACCCCCGGCTCGTTACACCAGTAAGGCAGGTTGTCTGGAACCACGCAATATCGAAACACTGCATGGGGTGCGTTCGGCTGAAGACTTCAGCCTGAATTAACGCGAATAAAGTTCGACGATCAACGATTCGTTGATGTCGGCAGCGAACTCGTCACGGTCAGGTGATTTCTTGAAAGTGCCCTCGGCTTTGTCGACATTGACTTCGACCCAAGCTGGCATGCCAACTTGTTTGGCCAATTCAAGCGCCTCGAGTACACGACCTTGTTTTTTAGACTTCTCGCGCACGGCGATGACGTCACCAGCCTTGACCAAGTAGGACGGAATGTTCACGGGGTTGCCGTTGACGGTAATCGCTTTGTGAGAAACCAATTGACGGGCTTCAGCACGTGTTGAGCCAAAACCCATACGGTAGACCACGTTGTCCAAACGCGATTCCAAGATGAACAACAGGTTGGCACCTGTGTTGCCTCTTTTCTGATCGGCTTGTGCAAAGTAACGGCGGAACTGACGCTCCAGCACGCCATACATGCGTTTGACTTTTTGCTTTTCACGCAATTGCAAACCGAAGTCTGATGTGCGTTGTCCAGAAGTGCGGCCGTGTTGGCCTGGTTTGGTGTCGGATTTGGATTTGTCTGCAATCGAGCGACGAGCGCTCTTTAAGAACAAATCCGTACCTTCACGGCGGGATAGTTTGGCTTTGGGGCCTAGGTAACGTGCCACTTGAATTTCCTTCTCTAATCATCTACTCACTAAAAGTGAGGAGCCGTTGGTAGTCACCAATGGCGGTGGGCTTTGGTTAAACAGGTTGAAGCGCGAACGCTTAGATACGACGACGCTTTTGTGGACGGCAACCGTTGTGCGGTACCGGTGTCACATCAGCAATCGAATTGATGCGAATACCCAATGCGGCCAGAGCACGCACCGAAGATTCGCGGCCAGGACCTGGGCCTTTGATTTCAACGTCCAGGTTCTTGATGCCTTGGTCAACAGCTGCACGCCCTGCTACTTCAGAAGCAACTTGCGCTGCGAATGGAGTGGACTTGCGTGAGCCCTTGAAGCCTTGACCACCCGACGATGCCCAAGACAATGCGTTGCCTTGGCGATCGGTGATGGTGATGATGGTGTTGTTAAACGATGCGTGTACGTGCGCAATACCGTCAGCAATGTTTTTGCGGACTTTTTTGCGAACGCGTTGCGCAGCGCTATTGGTAGGTGCTTTAGCCATGTGAGTACCTCAATCTAATTATTTTTTCAGCGCCTGCGCAGCTTTACGCGGACCCTTGCGTGTGCGGGCGTTGGTGCGAGTACGTTGACCGCGCATGGGCAAACCACGGCGGTGACGGAAACCACGGTAGCAACCGATGTCCATCAAACGCTTGATGTTCATGGTGGTTTCACGACGCAAGTCACCTTCGATGGTGATGCCACCGATCTGCTCGCGGATTTTTTCCAAATCAGCATCTGTCAGATCTTTGATCTTTTTTGCGTAATCAATGCCACAAGCTTCGCAAATTTTGCGAGCGCGTGGGCGACCGATACCGAAAATAGCAGTCAAGCCGATTTCAGTGTGCTTGTTTGGCGGAATATTAATGCCAGCGATACGTGCCATATGCGTCCTTCTTAAACCAGTTCAATCAACCTTGACGCTGCTTGTGGCGTGGATCCGTACAGATCACGCGCACAACGCCTTTGCGTCGGATGACTTTACAGTTGCGGCAAATTTTTTTGACCGAAGCCGAAACTCTCATTTCACTCTCCTAAA
>CAYFLF010000219.1:0-3337 GCA_964343725.1 uncultured Bordetella sp. | reverse complement strand
AAGAAAAACGCGCCTTGCATTATCTTTATCGACGAGATCGACGCTGTCGGTCGCCAGCGTGGTGCGGGCTTGGGTGGCGGTAACGATGAGCGCGAACAAACCTTGAACCAAATGCTGGTCGAGATGGATGGTTTTGAAACCAATCTCGGTGTGATCGTGGTCGCTGCGACCAACCGACCCGATATTTTGGACTCCGCCTTATTGCGCCCCGGTCGCTTTGACCGTCAGGTCTATGTCACGCTGCCGGACATCCGTGGTCGCGAGCAAATTTTGAACGTACACATGCGCAAAGTCCCAATCGGACAAGATGTGGCGCCCGCCGTCATTGCGCGTGGCACGCCTGGTATGAGCGGCGCCGATTTGGCAAACCTATGTAACGAAGCGGCTTTAATGGCCGCGCGTCGCAATGCGCGCGTGGTTGAAATGGTCGACTTCGAGAAGGCCAAAGACAAAATCTTGATGGGCCCTGAGCGAAAGAGCATGGTCATGCCTGAGGAAGAGCGTCGCAACACGGCGTACCACGAGTCAGGCCATGCTTTGATCGGAAAACTACTCCCCAAATGCGACCCTGTTCACAAAGTCACCATCATCCCGCGCGGCCGTGCTTTGGGTGTGACGATGAGCTTGCCCGAAAAAGACCGTTACAGCTATGACCGAGAGTACATGCTCAACCAAATCAGCATGTTGTTTGGCGGTCGTATCGCTGAAGAAGTCTTCATGAACCAAATGACAACCGGTGCTAGTAATGACTTTGAGCGCGCAACTTCCATTGCGCGCGATATGGTGACCCGCTACGGTATGACCGATGCCTTGGGTCCCATGGTCTATGCGGAAAACGAGGGCGAGGTTTTCTTGGGACGCTCTGTCACCAAAACCACCAATATGAGCGAAGCGACGATGCAAAAAGTCGACACAGAAGTACGACGCATCATTGATATGCAATACGCACTAGCCCGTCGCTTGATCGAAGAAAACGCCGACAAAATGCACGCGATGGCCAAGGCCTTGTTGGAATGGGAAACCATCGACAAAGAGCAAATTGACGACATCATGGCGGGCAAAGATCCTCGTCCACCCAAAGACTGGACACCCAAGGCGCCTTCCTCTGGCCCAGACAGTGGTGGCGCCCCCCCAGTGATTGAGCCTGCTCCCAACGCAGCCTAATGCGAACTAGTTTGAGAAACAGATAAACGGGGCATATGCCCCGTTTTTGTTGACTGCCAAGATGCATTGGAAAACCACCCGCTTTGAGATAGACCTCTCCACACCAAAGGTGATGGGGATTGTCAATGTCACGCCAGACTCTTTCTCTGACGGTAACCAACACGCTAATCTGACATCTGCTTTGAAGCATTGCGAACTGTTGCTCAAACAAGGTGCGCACATCCTAGACATTGGCGGTGAATCGACTAGACCTGGTGCGCAACAGGTTTCTCTAGAAGAAGAGTTGCAAAGGGTTTTGCCAGTGGTCAAAGAAGCCATGCGCCTGAATGTGCCGCTATCAGTTGATACCTATAAACCTGAAGTGATGCAAGCTGTGCTGGATCTTGGAGCAGACATCATCAACGACATCTGGGCATTACGCCAAAAAGGCGCTTTGGAAGTAGTAGCAATGCACCCAAGCTGTGGCGTTTGTTTGATGCACATGCATGCACAACCACTGGATATGCAAATTCATCCCATGGAAGGTTTGGCTATTCCTACAGTGGTATCGTTTCTGCAAACGCGTGCCCAAGCTTTGCTAGCAAGCGGTGTCGCGAAAGAACGCATTGCGCTCGACCCTGGAATCGGTTTTGGCAAAACAGTGGCACAAAACTTTGAATTACTCGCGCATCAATCGCAAGTGGTTAACCTAGGCTACCCCCTATTAGTGGGCTGGTCCCGTAAGTCATCTTTAGGGGCCGTGACGGGTTGCGAGGTTGACGATCGTCTAGTCCCTAGCGTTGCTGCAGCATTGTTAGCGGTTGAGCGTGGCGCACGGGTAGTGCGTGTGCATGATGTGCAGGCTACCGTGCAAGCGTTAGCTGTATGGCAACATGCACAAACCGCCTCGGGCAGTTTGCGAAAATAAGAAAATTACTAAAACTAGAAGAAAGCACCTATTCATCATGGCACGTAAATATTTTGGAACGGATGGCATTCGTGGGCGAGTAGGGCAGTCGCCCATCACGGCAGATTTTGTTTTGCGCTTGGCGCATGCGGTGGGTCGCGTACTCAAAAGAACTGAAGACAAGCCCACCGTATTGATTGGCAAAGACACCCGGATCTCTGGATATATGTTGGAGTCTGCGCTTGAATCAGGCTTTAACTCCGCTGGTGTCAATGTTGTCTTGCTGGGCCCATTGCCAACCCCAGGCGTGGCTTACTTAACGCGCGCCCAACGTGCTAGCTTAGGTGTGGTCATCAGTGCTAGTCACAACGCTTTTGACGACAACGGTATTAAGTTTTTTAGCGCGCAAGGCACCAAGTTGAGTGACGCATGGGAAATGGAAGTTGAAGCCGCATTAGACGAGGCACCTGTCTGGGCCGACTCTGCCAATCTTGGCAAAGCCAAACGCTTGGACGATGCCGCTGGACGCTACATTGAATTTTGCAAAAGCACTTTCTCCAACGAACTCACTTTGAAGGGCCTCAAAATCGTCGTCGATGCTGCGCATGGTGCGGCGTATCACATCGCGCCCAAAGTGTTTCACGAACTAGGGGCGGAGGTCATCGCGATTGGATGTGCCCCCGATGGCTTGAATATCAACCATGAAGTAGGGGCGACCCATCCTGACGCTTTGGTAAGAGCTGTCAAAGCCAATCGCGCCGATTACGGAATTGCCTTGGATGGCGATGCCGACCGTTTGCAATTGGTCGATACCAGTGGTCGTCTTTTTAATGGCGACGAGTTGCTGTACTTGATGGTCGATGACCGGCTACGTCAGGGAGAAAAAATCCAAGGTGTAGTGGGAACCTTGATGACCAATATGGCGGTTGAAGTCGCCTTTCAAAAACGTGGCGTTTCATTTATCCGTAGCAAGGTCGGTGATCGTTATGTCTTGGAAGAGTTGGAGAAGCAACGATGGATTTTGGGTGGCGAAGGTTCGGGCCATTTATTGGTGTTGGACAAACACACCACGGGCGATGGCTTGGTGAGTGCGCTGCAAGTTTTACAAACCTGTGTGCGCAGTGGTCGCACCATGGCTGAACTGTTGTCCGACGTCACTCTTTTCCCTCAAACATTGATCAATGTACGTTTGCGTCCAGACCAAAAATGGCAAGACAACCCACGCTTAGTTCAAGAAACGCAAAAAGTAGAAACTGAATTAGGACAAACAGGACGTGTCTTAATTCG
>CAYFLF010000218.1:0-3342 GCA_964343725.1 uncultured Bordetella sp. | reverse complement strand
CAAATAGCACCTCGTTATGATCAACGCATGAGCACTAAATTAAGAAGGAATTTGCTAAAAGCTGCTTTGGCATCTTTTACTCCGTCCTATTTATTTGCTCAAAAAACCAATGACGCCAAATTTCCTATTCCCTTAACGGTCTCATGGTCAAAGCTGGATTTGATGAATGGCGAAACCATCTCTTATGCCGATTTAAAGGGTCAAGTACTGGTCATTTATTTTTGGGCTAGCTGGTGTCCATTTTGTGCAGAGCAATCGCCTGAGATGAATAAGTTATTTATCAACTTTCAGGGCAAAGGTCTTTATGTACTTGGCGTTTCTGTTGACAAAGATTTCAATGCTGCCAAAACACACCTTCAAAAAACGAAATACAGCTTCCCGTCAGCGTGGTTAGGCTCTCAAGATCAATCAAAATTGCCAAAGCCCCCAAGCGTTCCTTTTGTGCTGGTTTACAACCAAGGTGGGAAGTTAGTCCAAAAAGAGCAAGGTCAACTATTCGCTGAAGATGTGCAAGCCCTAGCGCGTTGGATAAATTAAGGACAACAAGCCATAAAACTGCATACAGTTCCTCTAAAAGCTAAATCCATCTATATCAGCGTAAACCATAGGTAGCAAAAACAATTTAAGTTTGATAACTTACAAAGAATATCTTTCTTCAATTTAGGCAATCCCATGCCGTTAGTAGAAATACTGGAGTTGAATAATGAATTCTGCTTTTGTTTGGATGTTGACATTTGCATTCACAGGACCCAATGCTCCCCCAGGTGGTGAACAAGCAAAATTTAAAACCAAAGAAGAATGTATCGCCGCACTAGAACAAAAAAAAGAAGAGTCCAAAAAACAAGGAATCAAAGCGGTGGGCTCATGCGTTTTGACAGATAAAAAATCTTAATTTCCATCGCCACCACAAAGAGCAAGGGGCACCGCTCCACCATGACACGCTGGGTCCGTCTTTTTTTAAAAATACTTTTATTCCTATTCATGACTCTGGCCATCGTTTTTGGCTCATGGGTCATTTACTCTCAGCCCAAATATGACGGCAAGCTCCATATCAAGGGCTTGTCTAATTCTGTAGACATCCAACGTGACTCAGCAGACGTTACACACATAGTGGCGAGCAACGATCGCGATGCGGCATTTGCCTTGGGCTTTGTGCATGCCCAAGACCGAAGCTGGCAACTCGAATTCAACCGACGCGTCATACGAGGTGAGTTGTCTGAAATTTTGGGTGAAACCACCTTACCAACTGACAAGCTGATGCGCACGCTTGGGCTTATCCATGCAGCACAAAAGCAACTTGAACAACTCCCTACCGAAGTAGTGGATCAACTCAAGGCATATAGCGAGGGTGTGAACGCCTTTCATGCCAACCGTCAACAAGGGTTGCCACCTGAATTCACATTACTTGGCACGTCACCCGGCGGCAAAACCGGGGTAGCCTGGCAACCAGTGGACAGTGTGGCTTGGTCATTGTTGATGGCCCTCGATTTAGGGGGCAATTGGGGCAATGAATTTGCTCGCCTTGCTGCCGCCCGTACATTGAGTACGCAACAGCTATGGGACTTATATCCACCCTACCCTGGTGAAAAACCGGCTTCGAATGTGGATTTAGCCAAGCTTTATCGTGATCTAGGTGTGTACAAAACGCAATCTGGTTTAAAAACATCACTCTCTTTGCCTGTATTGGGTGAGCCAGGGTTTAACGAAGGACGTGGCAGTAACAACTGGGTGATTGCAGGATCACACACCGTATCGGGCAAACCATTGTTGGCAAATGACCCCCATTTGGCTTTGAGTACACCGGCCGTTTGGTATGTGACGCATTTAAAAACTGCCAACACTGATGTGATTGGTGCCAGTTTGCCTGGCATACCACTGGTGGTGATTGGCCACAACTCAAAAGTTGCTTGGGGCTTTACCAATACGGGCCCGGATGTACAAGATTTGTACTTAGAGCAAATTGACCCCTCTAACCCCACGCGCTACAAAACTCCTACAGGTTGGCAAGACTTTGACACACGTATCGAAACGATCGCAGTTAAAGGTCAACCAGATATTAAGCACGCAGTACGAATTACGCGACATGGTCCTGTTCTGAGCGACGCACAAGCAACGCACGCTGAAGTGTTGGACCTTTCGCGCTTCGTATTAGCGCTGCGTTGGAGTGCGCTAGATCAAGATAACCGCACATTGGTGGCAGGCTTCAAAGCACATCAGGCGCAAAGTGTGGACGAGCTATTGGTCGCACACGCGGATAACCACTCACCCACACAAAATATTGTGATGGCTGACATTCAAGGCAATGTGGCTTACAAAGCAGCCGGACGCGTACCACTAAGAGGAACTCAAAACGATATTCGCGGTGTAGCCCCTTCCCCTGGATGGGACGCACGGTATGACTGGACAGGTTGGATTGCCTATGCAGACATGCCCTTTGACAAAGTAAAAAATGGCTGGATCGCCACAGCCAATCAACGTATCACGCCACCTGATTACGCTTATTTTCTGGGTCAAGATTGGACGCCACCTCATCGATTCGATCGTATTGAAGAGTTACTTAAAACCAAACCCAAGCATGATTTAGATGGCATGCGAGCAATCCAAAACGACACTTTGTCTTTATCTACTGTGCGATTGTTGCCAGTTCTAAGAGCCACTAAATCACCACATCCGTTGGCTACTGATGCCTTAGCAACCCTGAAAACATTCGAAGGTCATATGAATGCTGACTTGCCTGCACCGCTGTTATTTGCTGTGTGGGTGGACGAGTTAACGCGTGGCTTGATAGAACCCAAATTAGGGTCTGATTTATTTAAAGCGCAATACGGCAAACGCCATTTCCGTATGCTGGTCGAGAATGTGATGCAACAAACCCAAAACGCTTGGTGCGAGCCTATGAGTTGTGCCGAGCAATCTACTGCTGCGCTAAATCGTGCGCTTGATCGTTTAGCAAGCCTACAAGGAAAAACCCCCGCCAACTGGCGCTGGGGAAACGAACATTTGGCCCTGAGTGGGCATCGCCCTCTGGGTCAAGTTCCAGTGTTGCGTGATTTGTTCAGCGTCAAAATACCTTCAAGCGGTGACCCATTTACTGTGAATGTTGGGCAATATTGGGCAAGTGAAAAATACCTTCCATTTGCTGGGCGACATGCTGCATCTTTGCGCGTCATTTATGACTTGTCTGATCTTGAAAAGTCGCAATTCATCTATCAAACTGGCCAAAGTGGCTTGGTTTGGTCATCTCAATACCAAAACATGACGCGCGAATGGGCAAGCGGAAGTTATCGGCCCTTGAAGCGTCAACCTGAGAAATTGGAGCACTCTCTTACGTTGATACCTTGA
>CAYFLF010000217.1:0-3354 GCA_964343725.1 uncultured Bordetella sp. | reverse complement strand
GTGGCGGTGAACAATCCGCCGATCACGACGATGGCTAAGGGGCGTTGTGTTTCTGACCCAATATCATGGCTGAGCGCCATGGGCAATAAACCCAAAGCAGCCAACATAGCGGTCATCAGCACTGTTCGCAGCCTTTGTAAAGAACCCTCTTTCACCGCATCTAACACCGTATATCCCGCGTTACGAAGTTGTTGAAATACCGACAACATCACCACACCATTGAGTACCGCTTGACCCGATAAGGCGATAAATCCAATCGCAGCAGATACCGAGAGCGGAATATTCAATATCCACAAGGCCACAAAGCCCCCGACCAAGGCCATCGGCACGTTGATCAAAATCAAGCCAGCTGTTTTGATCGATCCAAAAGCATTAAAGAGCAATACAAAAATCAAGAGTAAGGAAATGGGTACAACCAATGCCAAACGCTGCATGGCGCGTTCTTGGTTCTCAAACTCGCCCGACCATGTAATGGAGTAGCCGCTAGAAATGCGGACATTTTTGTCGACCCGCGCCTTCATGTCTGCGACGACGGAGCCCATATCTCGGCCTTTGACAAATACACCAATGGCCATCGTGCGCCGGCCTGCTTCACGCGCAATATTCATGGCGCCACTGCCTTGGTGAATGGTTGCAACGTTTTCTAGGGTTGCATAGCCACCATTGGGTAGGGCAATTGGGGTATTGGGTAAATTGGCAATGCTGCGTTTTTCATTGGCTAAACGAACCACTACAGAGAATTTACGCTCGCCCTCCCACAATTGCGTCGTGGCTCGGCCGCCAAGGGCGGCTTCGATGACATCTTGTACGTCGCTGACATTCAAACCTAGGCGAGCTGCGCGGTCTCGGTCGATATCGATCAAGAGCTGTGGCAACTCGCCAAGGCGATCAATCTCCGCACGTTGTACACCCAACACTTGTTTGAACTCCCGTTGCATGGCTTCGGTGGTGCGGCGTAATTCGTCTAAATCGTCACCAGAGACCTTCACCACAATTTGCCCTTTGATTTGCGATATCGACTCGAGCACGTTGTCGCGAATGGGCATTGAATAGGCGGGATCCACACCAGGAATGATGGTCAGTTTTTGATCCATCTCCTCAATCAATTGATCTCGGGTGAGTCCTTTGCGCCATTCTTCGGCTGGTTTTACATCCACAAACACCTCGGCCATGCTGAGTGTCTTGGGGTCGGTGCCATCTTCTGGTTGACCTGCCTTTGATACCACCGTGCGTACTTCTGGAATGGTGAGAAGTTGCTGCCTAGCTTTGCGTAATATTTTTCCGGCTTCCTCTTGCGACACACTTGAAGGCATATCCCAATTCACCCAAAACGTTCCCTCATTGAGCTCAGGTAAAAACTCAGAACCAAGCCGAGCCGCAGCAAGCAATGAAATAGCAAAACAAGTGATGCCAATCACCACAATTTTGCGCGGCTGCTCTATGGCCCAATTTAAGACAGGCGCATACATCGCTTTTGCGCGCATGACCAAACCGTTGTCGCCATGCGGAATCCCCTTGCGCAACATCCAGTAGGCCAATAAGGGAACGAGTGTGAGAGAAAAAATCAATGAGCCGACCAAAGCCGTGGTGACTGAAAGGGCCATGGGTTGAAAGATGCGCCCCTCGTGACGTTGTAAGGCAAATATAGGAATGTGCGCCGCAATGATGATGAGCATCGAGAACAAAGTAGGGCGCCCCACCTCATTGGTTGCGTTGGTTACCAAGACGCGGCGTTCTTTCTCATTCATGCCATCACCGCGTTCGGCTAGCCGGTGCATGATGTTTTCAATCACGATCACGGCGCCATCGACGATGATGCCAAAGTCCATTGCCCCCAAACTCAGCAAGTTGGCGGGAACGCCCAATAACTTCAACCCTAAAAATGTAGAGAGTAAGGCAAGTGGAATGACGACCACCACAGCCAATGACGCGCGCAAATTCGACAAAAACAAATACAGAACCAAGCTAACCAGCAAAGCGCCTTCGACTAAGTTGCGAAACACCGTCGTGAGCGTTTTGTCCATTAACCAGGTACGGTCGTAAAAAGGAACGATTTGCACGCCAGTTGGCAATACACGCGCGTTTAGATCTGCAATTTTTTCCTTCACGGCCTTGAGCAAAACGCTGGGGTTTTCACCTTTGCGCATGATCACAATGCCTGTCACAACATCGTCGTCTTGGTCTTGCCCAACCGTGCCTAATCTTGGTACGGCGCCGATTTTCACTTGCGCAACATCGCGCACCAATACAGGGGTATTGGCACGTGCGGTCACGACAACAGAACCCAAGTCATTGGCCGAACGAAGCAAACCTATGCCTCGAATAGCGAACTGTTGGTCACCTTGCGCTATGTAGCTACCGCCTGCGTTGGCGTTGCTTCTACCCAATGCGTCTTGCAAGTCTTGTAGGGTGAGTTTGTAAGCGCGCAACTTTTGTAAATCTGGTTGCACCTCATATTGCTTGATGTAACCACCCATACCTACAACATCGGCCACGCCTGGTACTTGGCGCAAGGCACGCTCCACCACCCAGTCTTGTATCGTGCGCAACTCGGTTGTGGTTTTGGCGTCGCCCTTGAGTCGATAGCGCATCACCTCGCCCACGGGCGTTGCATTGGGCATCACATTTGCACTCACCCCAGCAGGTAAATCGATGCTTCTCAAACGCTCGTTAACTTGTTGGCGCGCAATGTTGAC
The DNA here is from genome assembly GCA_964343725.1 of uncultured Bordetella sp. Lineage (GTDB taxonomy): Bacteria > Pseudomonadota > Gammaproteobacteria > Burkholderiales > Burkholderiaceae_C > Limnohabitans. The sequence goes on along the minus strand of CAYFLF010000217.1, from coordinate 658 downwards.
GTCTGCTTTGTCGTCATAGGTCACCACGGTGAATGACAAACCAAACTGTGTGTGTGAAAAAACGCGAATCGAATTAGGTAAGCCTGAGAGCGCAACCTCGATAGGCAAAGAAACTTCCTTTTCAACTTCTTCCGCAGCTCGCCCAGGATATAGGGCAATGACGGTAACTTGTGTATCCGTTACATCTGGAAAAGCCTCTACCGATAGATTTTTGAAAGCGACCACACCCGCCAAAATAAACAACAAAGTGGCCATCAACACCATCAGGGGCTGATTCAGCGCAATGTGGATCAGGCGTTTCATTTTTGAGCCGCCTTGGGTGCGGCTAGGGGGTCTGGTGTGTGGGGCTTGGCGTGTTCTTGGGCATAACGGAATTCACGCGCTAACAGCAAACCGTTTTCTTTAACGACCAACTCGCCGTCTTTCAAGCCATCGGTTACCAATACTTGTTGTAAACCCTCGTAGCCCAGCGTGACTTGTCGTGGCTCAAACACACCAGGCTCTTTCTGAACATAGGCCCAATGTTGGGTGCCGCGCAATTGAATAGCACTAGCAGGAATCAGCACGCCCTTGGATAGCTGCCTTTCAATTTTTGCGGTGGCCAGCATCTCCGCCTTGAGCAAACGTTGGCTGTTATCGATCACCGCACGAACTTTGA
>CAYFLF010000216.1:0-3396 GCA_964343725.1 uncultured Bordetella sp. | reverse complement strand
AAAAGCATGGACCCCGTGTTTGGCCATGTGTTTATCTACGAGCATTGCTTACCGTTCGATGTGAGCCGTGCCTATGACGAAGCCAAGGGCATCAAGAACCCCCGCATTTGGACAGCCGAGCGCGATAAAGAAATGTGGGCTGCTTTGCAGGCCTAAAGCAAGGCTATTTCTTCAGCGCTAGGTTGTGCAAAATATTTTCATACTGAAGTAAGTTCTCTGCCAAACGCTCTCGCTGAGCGCGTGTTGTGCTGTTATGAAGCTTGGCAAAGCCTTCGCAGTTTTCTTGTTTCAAGTTCAGGCTGTATTTATGAAGCACTTCCTCTGGTGGATGCAAGCTTCTGTCTAGCCACCCCCTGAGTTGTGCTTGCGACGCAGAGCTACCCGAGCTACTTTGGGAAATACGCGTGAAGGTTTGAATCGCATCGTTTTGCCGACGAAGTCGATCGGCATAGGACGTGGCTGGGTTAAAACTTGACTTCGCTATCCATTGCTTGATGATTTCCTTTTGTGGCGTATCCAAGTTGCCGTAAAAATCTTCAAGTCGACTGAGTAATTGTTTGGCGCGATAACGCATACGCTTGTCGTCGCTTCCGTCCATATAGTCTTCGCGCCAGTTTTTGTTGAGCTTGTCGTATTTCTTGCGAATGTTTTGAAATTGGGAAGCTTGAAGTTGTCCAATCAATTGCACGGATTCAGGCTCCACGTGGTGCACCAAGGTGACAAATGCATTTTGTACATCTTGCATGATCGAACATGCTTGTTCAGCTTGTATTTCATGGGGCGCTAAAGCCCGCACTTTTTGAAGAAACACCACATATTCAGGAAGTTGCGACTGCCTGTGCCATTGGTGCAAATGTCGAAGTGTTTCTTTGACAAATGGCTTTTGCTTGTCCGTTAAATCTACATATCCATCTAACCACCAATACACCACTTCATCGGCTTGGTTATATGCAATCTGGACCGTGCTGCACCCAGTCATCAGTGTGAACGCTAGCACTCCCCACAGGTAGCAACCATGGCGGATAATTCTCTCCATCAAAGAGGACTTGAACATGACTGCGTTAGATGTAGTGATCATGGCAGCGGGTAAGGGCACACGCATGAAGAGCAGTATGCCCAAAGTTTTGCATCCATTGGCAGGAAAGCCCTTGGTCCAGCATGTGATTGACACGGCGCACGCATTGCACACGCGCCATACGATTTTGATTACGGGGCATGGCGCAGAAATAGTGGAGCCTCTTTTGCAAAAGGCATACCCACAAAAAACCCTGCAATTTGCCAAGCAAATGCCTCAACTTGGAACAGGCCATGCGGTGCAGCAAGCTTTGCCATTGTTAGATGACGATGGGGTGGTGGTGATTTTGTCTGGTGATGTGCCCCTCACCCAAGCAGATACTTTGCAAGCCTTAATCAAAGCATGTGATGGAAAAAACCTAGCACTACTTACCATCGACTTTGAAGATCCGACTGGTTATGGACGCATCGTGCGGGGGTTTGACCATCAAGTGCATGACATCATTGAGCACAAAGACGCAAATGAATTGCAACTTGAAATCAAAGAAATCTACAGCGGCATCATGGCGGTGCCTGCCAAATGGCTAAAAAAATGGTTGCCACAACTCAAAAACGATAACGCACAAAAAGAGTTTTATTTGACGGATGTTGTGCGAATGGCAGTTTCTGACCATGTGAAAGTGGTCGCACACAAAATCACCGATGCAGCCCAAGTAGCTGGCATCAATTCACCTTTGCAACTGGCGGAGTTAGAACGCATCTACCAAACCCGTCAAGCCCACGCGCTGTTAGCTCAAGGCGTGCGCATCATTGACCCAGCGCGGATTGATTTGCGTGGCACATTAACTTGCCAAGAAGATGTATTGATAGATATCAACTGTATTTTTGAAGGCCGTGTCCAACTCGGGGTAGGCGTTCATATCGGCGCGCATTGCGTAATTGCCAATTGTGTGATCGAAGATGGCGCAGTGATTTTGCCTTTCACCCACATCGACGGCGAATTACAAGGCATCACAGTCGGAAAAGGTGCGCGTGTGGGCCCTTATGCGCGCTTGCGCCCTGGCGCACAACTCGGTAGCGATGTGCACGTAGGCAACTTTGTGGAAATCAAAAACTCTACATTGGCAGATGGTGCAAAAGCCAATCACTTGGCGTACCTTGGCGACGCCACCGTAGGCGAGCGCGTGAACTATGGCGCAGGCAGTATCACCGCCAATTACGATGGTGCGAACAAGCACCGCACCATCATCGAAGCCGATGCCCATATTGGTAGCAACTGTGTGCTGGTGGCTCCTGTCACTATCGGTGCAGGTGGCACGGTAGGCGGCGGCTCCACCATCACCAAATCTACAGAGCCAGGCGCACTCAGCGTTTCACGCGGCAAACAGGTGAGTGTGGCCAATTGGAAGCGGCCGCAGAAAAATCCAGCGAAATCTTAAATCGCACTAAACGAGCGAATCGTTCGATTCGTGCTAAAATCCAAAGAATGCAAACCCTTACTGCTAACGAAGCTAAAACCCACTTTGGCCATTTCATAGACATGGCGCAGCGCGAGCCTGTTCGCATCGTGCGGCGCGAACGTGTAGTGGGCGTTATGGTCTCAGCCCAAGACTACGACGCTATGCGCGCTTTCTATGCCAATCGCTTGCAGCACACATTGGCAGCATCTGCTGCGCAATCTGAAAAAGCGGGCATGAGCGCTAAACGTCTAGAAGCTTTACTGCGTGACGAATCCTAGGTGGGTGATTGACACCAATGTGTTGATCAGTGCCGCCCTCTCTTCCAAAGGCGCTCCATTCAAATTGGTTCGCTTCTGTCTTGAAAATGGCGTATTGGTCTTTTCCTCCGCAACCTTTGAGGAACTCAGATCGCGACTTTACAAACCAAAGTTTGATCCTTACATTTCGCTCGAATTTCGTAACCAACTGCTACACGACTTCAATGCATCAGCGGTCTGGGTAGACGTTCACAAAGTTGGTAAATACTGCCGTGACCGTAATGACGATGTATTTATTGAAACTGCCTTGCAAGCCAAAGCAGATTTACTCATCAGCGGTGACCAAGATTTACTAACTGCTAAGCCTGTCAAGAATGTTCGCATCGTGTCGCCAGCTCAAGCGATAAAGTTACTGGGACTGAAGACCTAAAATCAAATAACTCAGAAAGAACCACCATGTGCGGCATCGTCGGCGCAGTCTCTCAGCGCAATATTGTTTCCATCCTTGTCCAAGGTTTGCAACGCTTGGAATATCGGGGGTATGACTCATGTGGTGTGGCTGTGCATGCTGCAAGTTTGGGTGGTGCAAGTGGTGGACTGCAACGTTCGCGCAGTACAGCACGTGTATCTGAGTTAATTGAACAAGTCGCCACCGACAAAGTAGA
>CAYFLF010000215.1:0-3397 GCA_964343725.1 uncultured Bordetella sp. | reverse complement strand
TCACGTTCGGTAAGTTCTGCCAAGTTTTGTTGCCGACTTTGTTTGGCCTTGGCGGATTGCAAATTGGCGGCGGAACGTTGCAAGGCTTGCTCGACTCGGTCGACCAAGGCATTGTCTGAAAACGGTTTTTCGCAAAAGTCGAATGCGCCGCGCTTGACGGCGTCGACCGCCGTTGGCACATCGGCATGGCCAGTTAGAAAGATAACGGGAAGTGACTCCAATAAATCGCGTGCGATAAGTTGCTCAAACAGCGCTAAGCCGCTCATCCCTGGCATACGCACATCGAGCAACACACATCCTGGTTGTGTGGGTCGCCAGTCAACCTCTGGTCTGGCGTTTAGAAATGCCGCAAACGCATCGGCGCTGGCAAAAGACTCACTGGGCAAATGACGAGAACGCAGCAACCACGCAAGGGCTTCACGGACACTCGCATCGTCGTCCACGATAAATACCAAAGCGTCTTGGGTCGGTTGCATTTGCGAAATCCTTATGCTTTAAGCCTGTGGCAATGTAAAACTAAACACCGTGCCTCGTGGCGTATTGGGGCTGTGGTGGAGTACGCCACCGTGCTGCTCAACTACGGTACGACACAAGCTCAATCCTAGGCCCATGCCCTCTTCTTTGGTGGTGAAAAAAGGCGTAAAGAGTTTCTCAACCAAATCTTCAGCGATGCCATGGCCTTGGTCGGACACCACAAACTCCAGCCATTGCTGACCAAGCGTTGGAGGTGCCGCACGCACCAACAGCGTCAAGGTTTTGAAGGGCGTATCGTCTTGCATGGCTTGCATGCCATTGCGCGACAAGTTGAGCAACACTTGCTCGACCATGGTGCGGTCACACAGGACATGGGGCAAATCACTTGCGCAACGCACTTCGACCCGCACGCCCAATTTACGCGCCTGCAATGCCACCAGCGGCATCACGTTATCGAGCAAAGTGCGCGGCGCCACTTCGACACGTGATTGGTCACGGCGACGCACAAAGTCATGCACGCTCTTGATTACCTTGCCAGCCCGCTCCGCCTGCTGGCCAATGCGTTGCATTGCGTCATGCAAACTATTAGCCAATTGCGGATCTGTCACCGTGGCCTCTTGCAAGATATTCAGGCTACCCGTGGCATAACTGGCAATTGCAGCCAAGGGTTGGTTGAGCTCATGGCTCATGAGCGAAGCCATTTCGCCCACGGTGGCCAATCGGGCTGTGGCTTGCAAACGCTCTTGGCTTGCACGCGAGAACTCTTCGACGCGCCGCTGCTCGCTCACATCCAGCACCGCGCTCATCCAGCCAGTTTGTTGACCAGCGGCATTGATAAGCGGGGCCTCAAATATCAACACGGTAAAGCGCTCACCGTTTTTACGCATGAATACCGACTCAACCCCTTCGCGTGGTGGTGCATTACCTGCCAAACGCAAGGCTTGTCGTTTGCCGTATTCATCGACCATCTCAGGCGGCCAATAGGGCGCAGGGATGCCATGCCCCAACAACTCCTTTGCGGTAAAGCCGACCATTTCACAAAAAGCGGGATTGATATAAGTGATTCGCCCCTCTTTGTCGCGCGCTCGCAATCCCGTGACCAACGAGTCCTCCATCGCTTTGCGAAACGCCAAAGCATCTGCCAACTCCGACTCGACGCGTTGCCTTCTGCGCATATCTCTTGCCAGCAAACCCATGACACTTGCAAGAGCAATTGCCATCAAAGTTACGAGCGCCGTGAGAACGTTGGGAAATAAATCAGGCGCAGCGCGCCAGCTGTCAAGACGCAGCACCATGGTGTTACCGGGTAATGTCAGCAACTGCTTTGCGGTAAATACGCTAGCCCCCCGTTGCACCGTGCCATGTAAGGCGAGTCGTGTGCCATCCGCCTCTGTGAAGGAGACCTCCTTGCTTCTGAGCAATTGGGTATCTAAAAAATTGATCAATATTTCATTGAGCGAATAGGTCGCCACGGTAAAGCCCACTAATTCACCATTGTTTAAAACGGGCAAGCACAAATCCATGACCTCCAGCCCCTGTCCATTGGCTTGGGGTGCATACGTGCTTGCGCTGTAACCTGGCCCACTTTGTCTTTGGGCAACGGAGCATGCCTGAACCACCTCAGGCATATGGAACAAAGTACCCATATGCCCAAACACGGCGGCACGAAATGGGGTGTCTACTTCAGACTTCAATCGCAGTTGCGTATCGCGTAACTCCAAACGCAGCCACTCACGGTGCTCACGTAATAAGCGAGATGCTTCTTGTTCCCAAGGAATAGAGGTTTGTCCTGCAAACTGCAGGGCCTGCAAACTTTGCACATTGCGGGTTAGGCTATTGCGAATATCTCCAACAGCATCAGATGCATCATCTGCTAGGCGGTTTTCTAATTGGCTGACTTCGTATCGCCCGGCAAGCCACACCAAGGTTCCGACCATGCAAACTAGCAACACCAAAAGCGATAGCCACAGGGCCCATCGACCCAATAAGCGGGATGGTTTCCAGCCCATTATTCGCTCTTAGTCACCCGTGGATTGCTCCATGATCCGTCAATCAAAAACACCGAGGTAGCCGCTTTGGTCAAAGGTTTATTCAATACCAACTGACTTAAGTAGGTCGTCAAACCGACCAGTGGGTTGATGGCCGCCATATAAAGCGTAGCGGCACTGGTATTGATTTCAGGCACCACCACTACCTTTAGGTTTTGGGTTTCTTTGGCAATATCAGCGCTTCCCTCAATGACGGCCCCTGCTGAGACGCCCTTCATTTGGAAGTTATTGGTACTCGCAACGCCTTGTTCGATACGCACATCTCCGCGCACAAAGTCAAACGCAAAGCCCTCACCAAAGACGTCCGAGAAATCTAGCATCAAGCGTCTAGGTAAGGCCTGCAAACTCAAAACGCCCAATAGTCGCGCCGCGCCAGGTTCGGTTTTAAGAAACTGACCCTTTTCGATTTGCAAGTTCATCTGGCCCGTCATGCTGGGGTAGTCCAAAGTAATCGGAGAGCCTTGCCAAGACACTTTGCCTTGGAGCTTGCCATGCCCGTTGCGAATTGCGTTGGGCGTACCTAGGCGTGTCAGCAGTTGGCCACTGTCTTTGATATCCATGACAAAGTCTAGGCGGGTTCGTCTTAACTTAGGACCATCAGCCGCCCACGAGCCTGTGGCCATCAAAGTGCCATCAGGGGCTGAGAGATTGAGCTTGTTCAATCGCCATTCACGGCCCGCATTGGCACTGGTTCGATTCACCGCGTCCATTTCGAGTCGCCCTAGTTTTTTTCCACGCAGGGTTAAATCGTTGACGACCACATCTAAAGCAGGAATGCTGGAAGGCTCGTCGCTCAACATGCGTTCTACATCTGGCACCAAACTCGGTGGAATATTGAGGAAAGACAAGCGCGCAAATAGCTGTGCGGCTTGTGT
>CAYFLF010000214.1:0-3402 GCA_964343725.1 uncultured Bordetella sp. | reverse complement strand
GTCGGCTGCAGAGATCTTGGCTGACCCAGAAATGGACCGCTTGTTCTTGGGCGCTGGTGTCAAGGTCTAGACAAGCAAAATTTGTCTATGGACGAGAATAGGTCTGTTGGCGGGGTTGAATTGCGTCACCCCCAATTTTTTCAAGGTTGGTAATTATGAAAATTCTGATGCTCCATGGAATTAACCATGACATGTTCGGTAAGCGTGATCCTGCGCAATACGGAACTATCACCCTAGACGAGATCAATGCAAGTTTGCATAAGTTGGGAAAAGAACTCGGCGCAGATATCGATTGTTTCCAAACCAACCATGAGGGCGATATGTGTGAGCGTATCCACAAAGGCTTTTTGGATGGGGTAGATGCTGTTTTGATCAACGCTGGCGCCTGGACACATTACAGCTACGGCATTCGCGATGCATTGGCCATCTTGACTTGTCCTGTTGTGGAGCTGCACATGTCCAATATCCATGCACGTGAAGAATTTCGGCACAAGTCGGTTTTTGCCGAAATTGTGAAAGGTCAGATATGTGGTTTTGGTGTAGATAGCTATCTCTTAGCCTTGCGTGCAGCTGTTTCAGCTGTGAAGGGTGCCAAGTAAAACATGACGATCAATGGAAATACGGAACTGATCGCTCATATTGGATATCCCACCCATGCATTCAAGTCGCCACTGATTTACAACCCTTATTTTGAACAAGCGGGCATCAATGCCTTGGTTGTGCCTATGGGGTGTCAGTCTGAGCATTACCCCGCATTTTTAAAGTCGGTTTTTAATCTCAACAATATCCGTGGTGCACTCATCACCATGCCACACAAGGTCACCACAGTGGCCTTGCTGGATGAAGTGACCCCCACCGTGAAAGTAGCGGGTGCTTGTAATGCCGTGAAGCGCAATCGCGATGGTCGACTGGTAGGCGATATGTTCGACGGTGCAGGTTTTGTACGCGGCGTACAACGCAAGGGGTTTGAATTAAAAGGTAAACGCGTGTTGGTGGTGGGTAGCGGTGGCGTAGGTAGTGCAATTGCTGCATCACTGGCCGCTGCCGAAATCGCATCTATCTCTTTGTTTGATGTCCATACGGCTTCTGCCGAGTCTTTAGGCGAGCGTTTGCGTCAACACTATCCTCAGATTGAAGTGCGTTGTGGCTCGAACGACCCTGCGGGACACGACTTGGTCGTTAACGCCACGCCAATGGGGATGAACGAGGGTGATCCTCTTCCCATGGATGTTTCTCGCATTTCGCCTCATGCATTTGTAGGGGAGGTGGTGATGCGTACAGAAATCACTGCATTTCTCAAAGCCGCCCAAGATCGTGGTTGCCGTGTGCAGGTAGGTTCAGACATGTTGTTTGAGCAAATTCCTGCTTACTTGGAATACTTTGGGTTTGCCACCACAACCGCCGAGCATTTGCGTGAAGTGTCTCAACTCGCGTGATGTTGGCTATTTGGTCTAATCTACACATGCGTTGTTGATAGGAGTCACCATGCCCACCAATCCTCTTCACAGAGAAGCTGTTCCAGAGACCCCCAATCGCTTGGGTATTGAGGGGATTGAGTTCATTGAATACACCACTTCCCATCCACAAGCACTGGGACAAGTTTTGGAGAACATGGGTTTCAAGCCGGTCGCACGCCATCGTTCGCGCGAGGTCACTTTGTATCGCCAAGGGGGAATGAATTTGGTGGTCAACGCCAACCCTGAAGATGCGCGAATGAGTGGTGCCGCCGATGGTGAGCCTGTGATTTCAGCTGTGGCCTTCCGTGTGCAAGATGCGCTCAAAGCGCACACCCGTTGCATTGAGTTGGGCGCTTGGACAGTCCCTAGCCACGCGCAAGCTATGGAGTTGCACATTCCTGCCATCCATGGACCTGGTAGCACGCGGTTTTATTTTGTAGACCGTTGGAGAGAGTTTTCCATCTACGACATTGACTTCAAACCAATTCCAACGGTAGACCAACATCCCAAAGCGATCGCTGATATGGCTTATTTTGGGGTGGTGCAATACATCGGTGTTGGGCGAAGCGCAGATTGGTTGGCTTACTTCGAAAATATTTTTGACTTTGCATTTATCCCAGATGACCAACGTTTTGGCATTTTGCCCAAGGGTAAGTTGATGAAGAGTCCTTGTGGGCAGTTCTTATGGCAGCTGATCGAACCAGAACCTTGGATGGATGGCGAAGAGTCGCCTGAGTCTTTGCAACGTATTGGATTGGGTGTGGCGGATGTAGGTGAAGCAGTGAAGGTATTGAAAGCGCAAGGCATCGAGTTTGTGGAGTCAAGCCAACTGCACCCCGAGGATAGAGGGGCATTGACGCGGGGTATGTTGGGCTCTGTTTCTTTTGAGCTAGTCCATCAAGCTAAACCTTCTCATTAAGGCAAGAACATGAATTTGCTGGATGGTTTTGGCATGGACACGATCACGATGGCAGGCTCGCTCGACGCGAAACTGTCGGCCATGCAACAAGCTGGGTTTTCGCAAGTGATGTTGATGGCGCGTGATTTAGTGGGACACCCTGGTGGTGTAACCGAGGCCGTGAAGGTCATCCATGCAAGCGGCTTGCGCCCAACAGGTTTTCAAGTTCTTCGTGATTTTGAAGGCCTATCGGGTCATCTGCATAGCTATAAAGTGGATATTGCGAAGTCCATGCTGGAGATGTGTGCCGCAACGGGTAGCAAAGTGTTGTTGGTGTGTTCATCTACCTCTCGCCATGCCACGGAAGATTTAGACCACATCGCCAGAGATTTAAGAAAACTCGCCATGTTGGCCTTGCCCTTGGGTATCCAAGTAGCCTTTGAGGCGCTTTCATGGGGTAGATCAGTCAACGAGTTCACCACGGCTTGGGATGTGGTGTGCCGCGCAGACTGTCCGAATTTAGGGATTGGCTTGGACTCATTTCATATCTTTGCTGCCAAAACTTCTTTGGACGCTATCGAAGATTTAGATCCAGAAAAAATCTTTCTTGTGCAGTTGTCAGACTTCATGTGGAACGAAACGCCCACTTTTGAAGAAAGAATGACAACTGCAAGAACCTTTCGTGTATTTCCTGGGGAAGGCGTGCACAGCGAAGACTTGGCGGACTTAGTGATCCGCTTAGACCGTATTGGCTATCGTGGCGATTACAGTTTTGAAGTGTTCAATGATGATTACCAGCAACTGCCTTTGAGCACCGTGGCCGAGCGTGCCAAAAAAAGTGCCACTTGGTTGCACAATGATGTGCTGCACCGCTCCGCTCCGCTTCCCAATTGGACGCGTCTACAGAAGGTTTAATTTTTATGCAACAACGTCAACTCGGTCCTTTTAGCGTTTCTGCCATTGGTTTGGGATGCATGAACTTAAGCCATGCTTATGGCACGCCACCGTCTGCCGAGGTGGGAGAAGCTCTCATCCATAAAGCGTTGG
>CAYFLF010000213.1:0-3412 GCA_964343725.1 uncultured Bordetella sp. | reverse complement strand
ACGTGCAATACGCCCATGCGCGTATTTGCTCGGTTCTGGCAAATGCGCAAGACCCATCCCAAGCGCAAGCATTGACAAGCTTGGAGCAGGCTGATTTGACTCCACTCGACAGCGCCCCAGCGCAAGCCTTGATGATGCTTTTAGCCAAATACCCCGACATGCTGAGCGCAGCAGCCCAAGACTTTGCGCCGCACGACGTGACGTTTTATCTGCGCGAATTGGCGGCGGCCTATCACAGCTATTACGACGCCGAGCGCATCTTGGTGGACGATCCGCTAGTCAGACAAGCACGTTTGGCGCTGGTGGCCGCGACGGCGCAGGTATTGCACAATGGCTTGGCTTTGCTGGGCGTGAGCGCGCCAACCAGCATGTAATAGTTTGAGAGGCAGACATTCGATGGCATTGAAACAGCAACGTGGCAATACTTTGGTGGGCTTCATCATCGGCTTGGTGGTGGGTTTGACCATCGCGCTAGGTCTCGCGATCTACGTCACCAAAATGCCGATACCGTTTATGAACAAAGGTCAGACGCGCTCTAGCGAAGCCGACAGTGCCGAAGACAAAAAAAACAAAGACTGGGACCCCAACGCACCGCTCTACGGCAAAAACCCAGCCAAATCTGCTGATAAAGCAGATGGTGAAACCAAGGCCGACGGTAAAACGGATAGCCCAGCCAAGCCAGACGCCAAAAGCGCAGACCCGATAGCGGACTTCGCCAAAGCCAAACCAACAGAGAGTAAGCCCTTTGAAGTCAAGTCCGTCGAGCCCAAACCGAGCGAAGACCCTGCTGCTGCCAATGACCCTTTCATTTACTTTGTCCAAGCGGGCGCATTTCGTACCGCTGACGAGGCAGAGACCCAGCGCGCCAAGTTGGGCTTTTTGGGGTTAGACGCCAGACTGAGTGAACGTGAGCAGGGCGGACGTACCGTCTATCGAGTTCGTGTGGGTCCGATTGATAAGGTGGAAGCGGAGCGTGTGCGTAGCAAACTTGAGAGTGCGCACATCGAGTCCGCGATGGTGCGGGTACAGCGCTAATTTTTTAATACAAGGTCGTAGAGATGAAACGTCGTGATTTTTCTGTTGCCGCATTAGCGGCCTGTTCGTTTGGGGCGCCTGCCATTGCCCAAGGGAATAAAAAACCTGAAGAGGGGATTGAGTATGTTTCTCTCGACAAGCGAGTCCCCACAGAAGTGGCGGACGGCAAGGTCGAGGTGATTGAGTTTTTTTGGTACAGCTGCCCGCATTGCAATGCCTTTGAACCCCGCTTTGCATCTTGGATCAAAGCGGCGTCTAAAGACGTGGTCGTCAAGCGCGTACCCGTGCGTTTTCGCGATGACTTTGAAGCCCAGCAACGCGCTTACTATGTGTGGGAGTCGCTTGGCATGGTTGAGGCGATGCATGGCAAGTTATTCCAAGCCATTCACACCGAAAAACAAAACTTGTCATCGGCAAACGCTTTGGCCGCTTGGGCTGCCAAAAACGGCTTACCTGAGCAAAAGTTTCTAGAAACGTTTAATAGCTTTGGTGTCGCCACCAAAGCGCGTCGCGCCACACAGCTGCAAGAGGCTTTCAAGGTGCAAGGTGTTCCAGCATTAGGCGTAGCAGGGCGTTTTTATACCGACGGGTCCCTAGCGGGATCGATGGAGCGCGCCTTGCAAATCACAGACTATCTCATTGGCGAAGTACGACGCGGACGCTGATATCATTCGGGCACTGACTGCAATTACAGCAATATTCGTGCCTTGAATCCTTTAATCGCCATTTTTCTCTTATCGCTTGTGGCATTTATGCCTGTCACAGCGTCGGCAGAAAAAGCAGACCGCGACAAACCCATGCATATCGAGGCGGACAACTTGGTGCACGACGAGTTGCGCCAAGTCAGCATCTTCACTGGGCGTGCGGTGCTCAACAAAGGCACCATGGTGATGCGCGGTTCCAAGATTGAAATTCGCGAAGACGCCGATGGTTATCAATACGGCATCATCCTCCCAGAACCCAATAAACGCGCCTTCTTTCGCCAAAAGCGTGAGGGTGTGGATGAATTTGTCGAAGGCGAAGGCCAGCGCATCGACTACGACGGCAAAGCAGATCGTGTGAAGTTGATCGACAACGCCGAAGTGCGGCGCTACAAAGGCCCTGTACTCAACGACCAGATGACTGGCAAAGTCATCACCTATGAAAACCTGACCGACTTGTTCACCATCGATGGACGACCCACTGACGACAACGTGAACAAAACCGGTGGCCGTGTACGCGCTACCTTGGCACCGCGCAAAAAACCGCTGGAGACGCGTTGATGGACATGCCCGTGAGCCGCCTCGAAGCCCGTAACCTCGAAAAAGCCTACGGTTCGCGCACGGTGGTACACGACGTGTCGATTGCTGTTCAAAAGGGCGAAGTGGTGGGCTTGTTAGGCCCCAATGGTGCTGGTAAAACCACTTCGTTCTACATGATCGTGGGATTGGTCCGAGCCGATGCAGGCACGATCACCATCGATGGCAAGTCGGTGACGGATTTGCCAATCCACCGTCGCTCACGTTTAGGTTTGAGCTATTTGCCGCAAGAGGCGTCGATCTTTCGCAAACTCAATGTCGAAGACAACGTACGCGCAGTGCTGGAGTTGCAACGCGACGACAAAAACCAGCCCCTAGCCGAAGACGAAATTGAAAAACGCTTGGTGGATTTGTTGCAAGAGTTACGTGTCTTGCACTTGCGCAAATCGCCTTCACTCGCGTTGTCCGGTGGTGAACGTCGTCGTGTAGAAATTGCGCGCGCCCTGGCCACACAGCCGCGTTTTATTTTGTTGGACGAACCTTTCGCGGGTATCGATCCGATTGCGGTGATTGAAATTCAACGCATCATTGGTTTCTTGAAAGCGCGTGGCATTGGGGTGTTGATCACCGACCACAACGTGCGCGAGACCTTGGGCATTTGCGACCATGCTTGCATCATCAGCGAAGGCCGCGTGCTGGCGCAAGGCACCCCGCTTGAAATTGTCGAGAACGCGGATGTACGCCGCGTTTATCTCGGCGAACATTTCCGAATGTGACGCAAGCCTCGCCATGAAGCAAGGACTCTCCCTTCGCGTCTCGCAGCACCTGGCCCTCACGCCGCAGTTGCAGCAGTCGATCCGCCTGCTTCAGCTCTCCACCCTCGAATTAAGTCAAGAGATCGAGCAAATGCTCGATGAGAACCCGTTTCTCGACAAAGACTTTGAAGAAGCACCGCGCGAAGAATTCGGCATCGACTCTGCTGATACGCCTGTTCGAGATGACGATATCTCGATCGAAGCAGAAACTGAAAGCCTGCGTGAAATGCCCAAGTTAGATGGCGGTATGTCGGAGATCAGTGTTGACAACACAGCGAGCGATACCGAACCCAGCGTAGACGGCATTGCAGAGAGTTGGGAGGG
>CAYFLF010000212.1:0-3417 GCA_964343725.1 uncultured Bordetella sp. | reverse complement strand
TTGGCCGTTGGACTGCAGAGATGTTTTTGATCTTTCATTTGTTGCGTCCCAATGTATTGCCTTTGGACGATGTCGGATTGATCAATGGCATCAGCAAAAATTATTTCTCAGGCGAATCGGTCAGCCGCAGCGAAGCGCGTGAAGTCTCTGCTGCATGGGCGCCGTATCGCAGCGTAGCGACTTGGTATATTTGGCGATCTTTAGATCCGTTACCAGTCGACTACTGAGTAACGAAGGAGTGAAAGCGTTTTGGCTAAGAAAAATTTTCTCGATTTTGAACAAGCGATTGCCGAGTTAGAGGGCAAGATCGAAGAATTACGGTATGTGCAAACTGAATCAGCTGTTGATATTTCAGATGAAATAGATCAACTCAGCAAAAAAAGTCTGCAGTTGACCAAAGACATCTACAGCAATTTAACCCCCTGGCAAATCACCAAAATTGCGCGCCACACAGAGCGCCCCTATACGCTGGATTACATCAACGAAATTTTCACGGACTTCATCGAAATGCATGGTGATCGCCACTTTGCAGATGACTTGAGCATCGTGGGGGGCATGGCGCGTTTCAATGGCAATGCGTGCATGGTGCTTGGCCATCAAAAAGGGCGTGACACCAAAGAGCGTACAGCGCGTAACTTCGGTATGAGCCGCCCTGAGGGCTATCGCAAAGCTTTGCGCTTGATGAAGACGGCAGAAAAATTCAAACTTCCCGTCTTCACTTTTGTGGACACGCCTGGTGCATATCCTGGCATTGATGCCGAAGAGCGCAGTCAAAGTGAAGCAATTGGTCGCAATATTTTTGAAATGGCACAACTCGAAGTGCCCATCATCACCACCATCATCGGTGAGGGCGGTTCAGGTGGAGCCTTAGCGATAAGTGTGGCCGACCAAGTGTTGATGTTGCAATATTCTGTTTACTCAGTCATCAGCCCAGAAGGTTGTGCGTCTATTTTGTGGAAAACCTCGGACCGAGCTGAAGAAGCTGCGGAAGCACTTGGCATCACTGCCCATCGATTAAAAGCACTAGGCTTGATTGACAAAATCGTCAACGAACCCGTGGGCGGCGCGCACCGCGACCCAAAACAAATGTCGGCCCAACTCAAACGTGGACTCAATGACGCATGGCGTCAGGTCACAGACATGAAGGTCAAAGAACTGCTAGAGCGACGCTATGAGCGACTGCAAAGTTATGGCCGATTCAGCGACACCAAAGCCGACGCACGCTAACTTTCCATCGCTTGACGCGCTTGCGCATCTTCCTGCTTGGGCCGTTGCACTCAGTGGCGGTGCGGATTCCACCGCGCTTCTGATTGCCAGCGCATTACGCTGGCCCGACAAAACCCACGCGATTCACATTCACCATGGACTGCAAGACGCAGCAGACGGATTTGCCACGCATTGCGAAACCCTGTGTCAACAATGGAAAGTCCCTTTGGTCATCGTGCGGGTGCAGGCCGCGCATGCGAGCGGTGAAAGCCCAGAAGATGCAGCACGCCAAGCGCGTTACCAAGCTTTCAACCAAGCACTGCAATCGAATTGGAAGGGAGCGGTGCAACACATCGCCTTAGGACAACATGCCGACGACCAAGTGGAGACTTTGTTATTGGCGCTATCGCGTGGCGCAGGTTTGCCGGGTTTGGCCAGCATGCCAGCAGTTGCTACACGACAGGGTGTGACCTACCATCGCCCTTGGTTAAATGTGGCGGGTGCCACATTGCGACAAGCCTTAATAGATATAGGGCAACCATGGGTGGAAGATCCGACCAACCAAGACACCCGCTACACCCGTAACAAAATACGAGCAGACATACTTCCTGCATTAGGTGCTGCGTTTCCATCATTTAGACAAACCTTTGCTCGCAGTGCGGCGCATGCCGCGCAAGCGCAAAGTCTGTTGCAAGAATTAGCCGAACAAGATTTATTGAAAGTTGGGAGTCCGCCAAACATCGAGGCATTGCAGCAATTGAGTGAGCACAGGCAGATCAATGTGCTTCGCCATTGGTTGGTCATTGAAAACATGCAAGCCAGTGCAGCCCAAATGGACGCATTGTTGGTGCAAGTGAAATCATGCACTACGCGTGGTCATGACATCCATATCAAGGTCGGGCGGGGCTTTGTAAGGCGAGAGGGGGCAGTCTTGCGTTGCTACAATTGAAGGCTTTTTTGCAAAATCACATTAATAATTTCTGCAATGTCTTTGATTGTTCATAAATACGGCGGTACATCGATGGGTTCTACTGAGCGCATCCGAAATGTCGCCAAACGCGTCGCCAAATGGGCCCGTGCGGGCCATCAGATGGTGGTTGTGCCATCTGCCATGAGTGGCGAAACCAATCGTTTGCTTGGATTAGCCAAAGAACTCGCGCCTGCGAGCACCAATACCTCCTACGACCGCGAACTCGATATGTTGGCGGCCACTGGCGAACAAGCTTCTTCTGCTTTGCTGGCAATTGCATTGCAAGCTGAGGGTATGCAATCGGTCAGTTATGCAGGTTGGCAAGTGCCTATCCGCACTAACAGCGCTTACACCAAAGCCCGTATTGAATCGATCGATGACAAACGCGTGCGTGCCGACCTAGACGCTGGTCGTGTTGTCATCATCACGGGTTTTCAAGGTATGGATGATGATGGCAATATCACTACCTTAGGTCGTGGCGGGTCAGACACCTCCGCTGTGGCAGTCGCTGCTGCACTAAAAGCCAAAGAATGTTTGATCTATACCGATGTCGATGGCGTCTACACCACCGACCCACGCGTGGTGCCTGAAGCACGGCGCTTGCAAACCGTGAGCTTTGAAGAGATGCTCGAAATGGCTTCGTTGGGAAGCAAAGTTCTGCAAATACGCTCAGTGGAGTTTGCGGGTAAATACAAAGTTCCGTTGCGTGTGCTTTCTAGCTTTACGGAATGGAATATCGACCTACATGAAGAGGCCAAATCTGGCACCTTGATTACTTTTGAGGAAGACGAACAAATGGAACAAGCCGTTGTATCAGGCATCGCGTTTAACCGTGATGAAGCCAAAATCTCTGTGGTGGGTGTGCCTGACAAACCAGGCATCGCTTATCAAATCTTGGGTGCTGTGGCAGAGGCCAATATTGAAGTTGACATGATCATTCAAAACATCAGCAAGGGTGGTTTGACCGATTTCAGCTTCACCGTGCACCGCAACGACTTTACGCGTGCCTCTGAATTGCTAAAAGCTAAAGTGGCCCCTGCCTTGGGTGCGACCGAGGTCATTGGCGATACCAAGATTTGCAAGGTATCCATCGTCGGTATTGGCATGCGCAGTCATGTGGGTATCGCCAGCAAAATGTTCCAAGCGTTGAGCGAGGAGGGCATCAATATCCAGATGATCTCGACCTCCGAAATCAAAACCTCTGTGGTGATTGATGAAAAATACATGGAGTTAGCCGTTCG
>CAYFLF010000211.1:0-3495 GCA_964343725.1 uncultured Bordetella sp. | reverse complement strand
TTAAAACCACCAAGCCACCACATAGGGTATCGTCACCGATCCCAAAATACCGTGCAATCCCATACCCAAGCTGGCATAAGCACCAGCTTCTGCATTGACACTAAACGCACGTGATGTGCCAATGCCATGTGAGGCTACCCCTAAAGCAAAACCTCGTTGCCACCAAGCAGTTATACGCAAGGCATCTAGCACATAGCGACCTAACACTGCACCCAAAATACCAGTGCTGATTGCAAAGATGGCGGTCAAGGTGGGTGAGGCTTGCACACGTTCCGCTATACCCATGGCAATAGGTGCGGTGACTGACTTCGCTACCAACCCTCGCACCAAAGACTCATCCACACCGAACCATCGCGCCATACCGACAGCCGTGAAAACCGATGATGCACCACCTGCCACCAGAGATAACAGCAATATCCCCATGCGCCCTTTGAGTGACGCGAGTCCTTTGTAAATGGGAATGGCTAGCGAAACAGTGGCAGTGCCTAGTAAGAAATGCACAAACTGTGCACCTTCAAAATATTTGGCGTAAGGCATATCGAGCGCGCTGATGCTCAGCGTGACCAGTAACACCGCAATCAACACTGGGTTCGCCAATGGATTGCGCTGACTACGTTCATAGACGGTCAAACCTATTAAATAAGCACTCAGCGTCAAAACCAAAGCAAGTAATGGGCTACCCGATAGGTATACCCAAATTTCTGAAATTGGAGGGAGGGTGGAGTGCATGGCCTCAGTCCTTGCGAGACAACACTTTGAGAATGCCCGCAGTCACCCCGACAGTGACTACAACACTCACCAGCAATGCGGCACTGATGGACCAAGCATTGGCTTGTAGCAAAGGCCAGTAAAGCACCACGCCAACAGAGGCGGGAATGAACAGTAATCCTAAGTGCTGCAAGATGTTGCTACCCACTAGGTCAATGTCTTTTGGCACTCGTCCGCGTAGCATGAGAAACACCAGCAACAACACCAAGCCCACGACAGGGCCGGGGATGAAAGGCAAGGCAAATTTTGATACCAACTCACCCAGTGCTTGGAAGATAAAAAGTTGTACGAGGCCTTGGATCATTTTTAGTTCATGCGTTGGCAGACCCTTGAATATAGGACCAGACGCGCTGTGCCGCGGCTAGGTCTTCCAGGGCTGTACCAACTGACTTGAATACGGTTCTCTGTCTAGCATTCTCACGCCCAGCAACATCACCGCGACACAAGGCAGCCAAATCGGCGCGTACATCATTCGGGCTGATCACACCGTTGTTTAATGGCCCAAGTAAATCGCCACTTTTCTTGAGTGCTTCGAATGTGTCCACATAAATGTGTGCGTCTTGCCAACAGGCGTCATTGGCCTCACGCATGTTGGGGGTGAAACTACCAATCAAATCTAGATGACTTCCAGCTTGTAACCATTCTCCCTGCACGACAGGTTCAGTTGCTAACGTGGCGCAGCTGATCACATCTGCAGCTTTTACAGCGGCTGGCAAGTCAGTTACTGAAGTTGCGGAGATGCCCTGTTCTCTCCAATATTGCGCCAAGCGATTTGCTTCTTCTGGGCGACGTGCCCAAACCGAAACCCCACGTAAATTGCGCACCTCACGGTATGCCAAGGGGAGCAGGGCGGCAACTCGTCCAGCTCCGATCACTAGCAAATGCAATGCATCTTGCCTAGCAAGGTAAGAAGCCGCCAAGGCCGAAGCAGCAGCTGTTCGACGTAAAGTCAGTTCATCGCCATCCATAACGCACAGTGGCACACCCGTCACCGCGTCATGCAACAAATAAGTGGCATGCAAGCCAGGTAAGCCACGCTCGGCATTGGACAAACTCATATTGATCACCTTGACCCCGTAATGTTGGCCCGATAGCCAAGCGGGCATGAGCATGGTGGTCAGCGGATCGCCCTGTGGAGTTGGGATGGCGAGAATTTGACGGGGTGGTACCTCACACCCTTGCGCGAACATGCGTTTCAAGTCAGGTATGAGTTGAGCAAACGGCAAAGCCTTAGCGACTGAGTCAGAATCAATGACACGCATAGGAATCTATATTAACGCTATCAGCAATTGCTTTTAGCGCTTGAGAATGCGTGTCAAGCTGAGTTTGGTAAAACGCCAGTCAAAGGCCTTGCTTGCTACAGCATAAACAAAATCATCGATTGATTGACTCTTGTAGCTGAAGGGAGTTTTTAGGACTTAAGCTGATGGAGAAAAATGTTTTGGCATAACGCGCAGCAAACCAAATAGTGAGCGTGGCAGTCATGTAAAAGATCACTTGCAATTGCGTTGGACTTACATCAAATCCAATCATTCCATGCAAGATCAAAGCCATCACAGAGTCGTTCGATATCCAATCTGATAAGTCCCATGCCTGCGCACTGAAACTAGTGATCCAGTCCGCTTGTATTGCAGTTTTTGCTAACTGGCTTGCCAAGCTTCCTGCCAAGAGCAAGATCAACACATTGGTAATTTCAAAAAGTCGACTGGTCTTAAAAAATGCAAGACCTGCGTAGACCAACCACCCAGCTAATGCACCTAAAGCGATTCCAATCAAGCTACTGGATAGGAGTTCTCCGATACTGAGGGTTGAGCCAGCCACAATTCCAGAGACAAACAAAACAGTCTCAGCGCCCTCGCGAAGGACAGACAAAGCGACCACTAATACCAAAGCCCATAAGGTTTGATTACCAAGCTTGGTTGCATTCCCAATTTGTTTGGCCTCTTGGACCATGCGTTGCGTGTTGTTGGATACCCAGATGCAATGCCAAGCGAGCATCAAAAGCGCAACTATCAAAATAGAAGCCTCCATGATTTCTTGACCAATGCCATCTGCCCAAAGGCTGATCTGACCCATGGCAGATGCGAGTATCAATGAACCCAACGCGCCCAACATCACGCCCAGAGAGAGCGAGCGGTTGCGATTCAAGAGGCCAGATGTGGAGGCGGCAATGATGCCAATGAACAAGGCTGCCTCTAAGGTTTCTCTAAATACGATCAGTCCAGCACTAAACATAGAGATCCTCTTTACTCAGCAATGACAAAACCTTTGGCGGTTTTTGGATTGAATTCCCCAAAAAACTCATATCGACCTGGTTTGAGAGGGCCCAAGAAAATCGCAACTTTCCCTCCTGCAGGTATCAACTTTTCCCGGTTCATGGAGTGGCTTTCAAATTCTTCAGCCGTTTTATCTAAGTTTTGAATGTTGAGTTTGATACGTTGGTTGGCGGGTACTTTCAACTCAGACGGTTCAAACATATTGTTTTTGATCACCAAATTCAGCTCTTTTTCTGCGGCAAATGCAGGGGAGAAAGCCAATAAGTTCGCAAGCATTAAGGCGGCAGCAAAAGGTTTGCAGAGTGAGAGACGCATTTTTCGATTCCTGTGGTTACTTCGATTTAAGAATGACTGCAGGCATTCTAAATGCAAATCAATCCTATTTGCAATAGATTAATACTTATGATTTTTATGAATAATTATTTATTACTATTTGAGTGCGTTGGGTTTA
>CAYFLF010000210.1:0-3525 GCA_964343725.1 uncultured Bordetella sp. | reverse complement strand
ATTGCATCGTCTTCATTGGTAACCGAGTGGGTCAAAGGCAAAACCTTGGATCAAGCGGCCGCATTGAAGAACAGCGAAATTGCAGAAGAACTCGCGCTTCCTCCCGTGAAAATTCACTGCTCCATCTTGGCCGAAGACGCCATCAAGGCAGCCGTTGAAGACTACAAAAAGAAACACGCGCATTAATTTCTCTTAGGTTTTTTCATGGCCATCACCCTGACCGAGTCAGCTGCCAAGCACGTCAACCGTTACCTTGCCAAACGGGGCAAAGGTTTGGGTGTGCGCTTGGGTGTCAAAACCACTGGTTGCTCTGGCTTGGCTTACAAACTCGAATATGTAGACGTTTCCGAGCCTGAAGACGTCATCTTTGAAGACCACGGCGTAAAAGTTTTGGTGGACCCTAAAAGCTTGGCCTACATCGACGGAACACAACTCGACTTTGTCCGCGAAGGTCTCAACGAAGGCTTTAAGTTTTCTAACCCTAATGAACGCGACCGCTGCGGCTGCGGCGAGTCGTTCCGCATCTAAAGTGGCGGATGCGGCTGGGCCGTTGTCAGCACAACTTGCTGTCAACGATTTCGAACTCTTTGACATTGCGCAGCGCTTTACCCAAGACCGTGACGTATTAGACGCACGTTGGAAAACACTCCAGCGCGAAGCCCATCCCGATAAATTTTCTGCACAAGGCACTGCCGCCCAACGCGTTGCCATGCAATGGTCGGTGCGCATCAACGAGGCCTACCAACGTCTGAAAGACCCGCTGCGTCGCGCTGCTTATTTGTGTGAAATTGCTGGCGCACCCATCGATGCGGAAAACAATACGGCCATGCCAGCAGAGTTTTTGATGCAACAAATGCAGTGGCGTGAAGCATTAGACGACGCCACTACGATCGATTCACTCGAAGCTTTGCATCAAGAAGTCATGCAAGCCCGTGCATCTGCCCTAGACCAATGCCAACAATTGATTGATGTAACCCACGACTTTGGACAAGCCGCACAACAGGTGAGGGCATTGATGTTTGTCGAGCGCTTTATGAAAGACATTGAAGCTCGACTTGACCAATTCGACGTGACTTAAATATCACCTACACGACTCTCATTAGCCATACTTAAAGCGACAATACATCTCTATGGCGTTGCTACAAATTTCCGAACCTGGACAAACCCCTGACCCGCACCAACGGCGCATTGCAGTGGGCATTGATTTAGGAACCACCCATTCATTGGTGGCAAGTGTGCGCAACTCGGTACCCGAGTGTTTGCCTGACGCGCAAGGCCATGTCATCTTGCCTTCAGCTGTTCGTTATTTAGAAAACGATGGTCGTCAAATTGGTTTTGATGCATTAAGGGCACAAGCCGAAGATCCGCAAAACACCATTGTTTCTGTCAAGCGGTTTATGGGTCGAGGACTCCAAGACATCGCCAATGCCAGCAAACTGCCTTACCAATTTGTGGACAAGCCTGGCATGCTGGCCATTCAAACCCGTGCAGGAGAGAAATCTCCCGTTGAAGTCAGCGCAGAAATATTGGCTACCTTGCGTTTTCGTGCAGAAGACACGTTTAACGACGATTTGTATGGCGCTGTCATCACCGTGCCTGCTTATTTTGATGACGCGCAGCGACAAGCCACCAAAGATGCCGCACAACTCGCTGGCCTGAATGTATTGCGCTTGATCAACGAGCCCACAGCAGCAGCCATCGCATATGGCTTAGACCAATCGAGTGAAGGTGTGTATGC
This sequence comes from uncultured Bordetella sp., assembly GCA_964343725.1. GTDB lineage: Bacteria > Pseudomonadota > Gammaproteobacteria > Burkholderiales > Burkholderiaceae_C > Limnohabitans. The sequence continues at coordinate 1,787 of CAYFLF010000210.1, read as the reverse complement.
CGTCTACGACTTGGGCGGAGGCACTTTTGATATTTCTATTCTGCGCTTGGCGCGTGGCGTGTTTGAAGTGCTCGCAACAGGCGGTGACTCTGCGCTCGGCGGTGACGACTATGACCGTGCGATGGTGGAGTTGGTGCAATCTACCACCCCATGTGTTGTCTCAACTCCCGCTGATAAAGCGCAAGTCATGGTAGCCGCGCGGGCGTGTAAAGAGGCGTTGTCCAAAAGCGATAGTGCTCAGTTTGAAGTGACGCTGAGCAACGGCAAAGTAAGTTGTGTGGTGACACGCGCACAATTTGAAGAAGCAAGCAAACCCTTGACACAGCGCACCTTGAACGCCGTGCGCAAAGCCTTACGCGATGCTGGTTTGCAAAAACAAGATATTCAAGGCGTGGTGATGGTCGGTGGCTCCACCCGCATGCCACATATTCAAACGGCGGTAGCTGACCTATTGGGCTGTGAGCCCTTGACTAACTTAAACCCTGACGAAGTGGTTGCCCTAGGCGCTGCGATTCAAGCCAACCAACTTGCTGGTAACAACCCTGATGGCGAATTGTTATTGTTAGATGTGATTCCGCTCTCTCTTGGTATTGAAACCATGGGCGGTCTGGTCGAGCGCATCGTGCCACGCAATCAAACCATTCCTACCGCCATGGCGCAAGACTTCACCACCTACCAAGACGGTCAAACCGCATTGGCTTTGCATGTGGTGCAAGGGGAGCGCGACTTGGTAGCAGACTGCCGTAGCTTGGCGCGATTCGAGTTACGCGGAATTCCCCCCATGGCAGCAGGTGCAGCACGCATTCGCGTCACCTTCACGGTTGATGCAGACGGGTTACTTAGCGTGGCGGCTGTTGAACAGCACAGCGGCGTTCAAGCGCATATCGCAGTGAAACCCAGCTACGGTTTGTCAGACGATCAAATTGCAACCATGTTGCAAGACAGTTTTAAAACGGCAGAGCAAGACATTAAAGCCCGTGCTTTGGTCGAAGCGCGCGTGGATGCAGACCGCATGTGGCTTGCCACCCAAAGCGCGCTTCAAGCAGATGGCGATTTACTAACGCAAGAAGAGCGTAGTCAGATTGAAAGCCTCATGCTTGCCACTCTCGAAGCTAAAAAATTAGAAGATGCAGCTGCGGTTGAAGCCGCGACCGAAGCCTTGGCCAAAGGTACGGAAGCCTTTGCCGCACAAAGGATGAATCGCGGCATACAACATGCCTTGTCGGGTCAACACATTGAGACAATTTAATGCCAGTCATACAAATCTTGCCCCATGCTGAACTTTGCCCGCAAGGTGCGCAACTCAATGTGCCTGCTGGCACGACGATTTGTGAAGCCTTGTTAGACAACCACATCAACATCGAGCATGCATGCGATATGAGTTGCGCTTGCACCACTTGCCATGTCATCGTGCGAGAAGGTTTCAATACACTCAATCCATTGGATGAAACCGAAGAAGACTTACTCGACCGCGCTTGGGGATTAGAGCCAAACTCACGATTGAGTTGCCAAGCCATTTTGGCGCAACAAGATTTGGTGATTGAAATTCCAAAGTACACCATTAACCACGCAAAAGAAAACCATTAAGCCATGCGTCAAATCTTTTTAGATACAGAGACAACAGGTTTATCGCCAGAAAACGGAGACCGTATCGTAGAGATTGGGTGCGTTGAATTGCGCAACCGAAAACTCACGGGTAACAACCTCCATTTCTACATCAATCCTGAGCGCGACAGCCATGAAGATGCTTTGAAAGTTCATGGAATCAGCAATGAGTTTTTAAAAGA
>CAYFLF010000209.1:0-3532 GCA_964343725.1 uncultured Bordetella sp. | reverse complement strand
CCATGAAAATCGATTTTGAGAAACACCATTTCGCAATGCTGCTGAAGTACAGCGGGATTAGTTTTATTTCGGGCGCTGTGAATCACGGTTTTTTTAGTGGTGAACGTTCTCTTTGGACTGCAGCCATGGGTGTTTTGCTTTTCCTAGTGGGTGCAGTGATGGCGCATCAACTAGAAGACAGCTCTGAAGCTGAACGCACTGAACTATGGCGCACTTTGTTGCTAGGTGCGATGCTTTCGGTTGGATTGGGGTTTTTCACTGGCGGGCTTCAACATTTTCCTGACTCCCCCGCGAGAAGCGCTTGGGTGGTTCCCTTGGGTTTTGTGATCTCTATTCCAGCTTTGGCTTGGAGCACCTCATACGATTGGAAAACCTCCAGCACGGTTTATGTGTTGCTGGCGGGGGTGCTCATCACAGCTGGAAGTTTCGGTACGTGGCAATGGTTGGAGCGCAACAGCCAATATCTTGGCTCACACGCGCATGGACCCGAGGGACACAGCCAGGCAGAAAGCGACGCTACGGTTGCCTTGAAGGTAGATCGCACCATCGATATTCATATGACCGATGAAATGCGGTTCGTACCTGACTCGATTGAGATGCGCGCTGGCGAGACTGTGCGTTTGCAAGTTTTCAATGACGGCAAACTTCAGCACGAGTTGGTGCTCGGCACCAAAGAGGAAATTTCTGAACATGCTGAGCAAATGAAAAAGATGGACGCTAATGCACACGAGGCGCATGCGCATATGTCAGGTACCTCGATTGAACTCGGGCCTGGTGAGCGTGGCGACTTGGTACTGCGATTTAGCGAAGCAAAAACTTTATGGATGGCTTGCTTGGTGCCAGGTCACTATCAAGCTGGCATGAAAGGCAAGCTGGAGGTGAAAACTGAAAAAGAGGTGATGCCAAGTGCACCTAAGAATTCTCCACCCGCGCATGACCATAGCAAGCACCAACATTAATTTCTATCAATTCGTCAATTGAATCAGTTTGCAGGTCACTTACAAGAAACACTCTTTAGCGTTGCGCAAAGAGTCATCGGTGAACGCATTCGCGATATCACTGGATCTCAGTCCAATTTGGAGCATTTCAAATACCCCAAAGGAGATCCTGGGCTGTTAGGACCGAACTCTGTTGCTTGGAAGGTGCATGCGCATTTCGTCGCGATGATGGTGGGGGGCTTGTCTTCCTTGATTGTTCAATCTCTGCATTCGCGCGCACTATCTGCAGTTTGGGACCACTCGGATTTTCGAAACAAACTCAAAGAGAGGCTAGGGCGGACGGCCTACTTTGTCGCTGCCACCACCTACGGTGGTAAGTCGATGGCTACAGAGGCGATTCGTCGTGTCAATGCCATTCATGCCAATATTCGCGGCGTTGACTTGGACGGCAAGGCCTATGTTGCTAATGAGCCAGATCTCATTCGATGGGTGCACCTGGCTGAAGTCAGTTCGTTCCTAAACGCCTATCAACACTTGTCTAAAAGCCCGCTCAGCCAAAGCGAATGCGACCAATATATTGATGAAATGACCCAAGTCGGTCTTTTATTAGGTGCTGAAAAATTACCCACTACCTGGCAGACAACCCAAGAAGAACTGCTCTCATATAAGGAGTACTTAAGGTTTGACATGCGGGCCAGAGAAATATTAGAAGTAGTTAAAAACTACCCTACAGATTGGCAAGACAAACCCTTTATGCACCTGGTATTGAACGCGGCATTTGATGTTATGCCGCAATGGGTTTTAAACTTGATCGAAAAACAACCGGCGTGCGCATTGCAGGTGCAGTCAACCAGACTCGCGCTTCAATTGGCATCTGAACCCATACAGTGGGCGCTGGATCAGCAAGGGGTGAGAAGCGTGGCAAAGGCTAGACTGATTTAAATTTAGCAACATGGATGCAAAGGGGGCCCAGCATGAAACATTATTTTTTTATTGTGTTGGTGTCATGCATGAACTTCATGCTTCCTTTGGCCGGACATGCGCAAACCGCGGATGCTGATGCATCTACCTTCAAGAACAATCAAAATTTACAACGCTCTAGAAATGCTGTTGTTGAAATTACCAGCAAAGCAATAGAGGACGCTCCCTCAGCCAGAACCTTGGGCCAATCGCGTCAAGGATCTGGCGTGGTGATTGACCCTGATGGACTAGTGCTCACGATCGGTTATTTGATTTTGGAAACCGAACAAATCGAGATTCGAACCCATCAACAAAAAACCTATCCCGCCAAAGTAGTGGCATACGATCAAGCGACAGGATTTGGTTTGATCAAGTCTTTGATACCCATGCAAGGAATTGAGCCAGTCAAATTGGGCAAAACTTTCGGCCAAAAAAATGAACAAATGTTGTTGGTTGTTTCTGCGGGTGACACATCGTTTTCTGGGCCCACCAAATTAAAAGATATTCGAGAATTCACGGGGTACTGGGAGTACCACCTCGACAGCGCTATTTATACAAGCCCACCAGTTATCAATCACTCTGGCGCGGGCCTGTTTAATTTGCAAGGTGAATTGATTGGAATTGGCAGCTTGTTTATGCAAGATGTGATGCCAGCAGACAATCCCATTAGCCTGGCTGGCAATATGTTTGTACCGGTTGAATTGCTCGACCCTATCTTTAAAGACATGCTCAAAAATGGAATGGGCCCCAATAGTCGCAGGCCTTGGCTTGGGATCAACGCGGTGGAGAGGCAAGGGCGAATTCAAATAGTTCGTGTAACCCCTGAAAGCCCCGCCCAGTCTGCAGGAATCCGGCCCGGCCAATGGTTGCTCGGCATCAATGGGCAGCCTGTTGAAAGCCTAGCGGCCTTTTATAAAAAGTTATGGGCCCTGCCCATGAACGGAGGAAAGTTGAGCATCACCATCTTTGATGGCCGCGATATCAATCAAATACCGATTCCCATCACGGACCGCTCAACCACCATTAAAAAACCGGCCGGTGTTTAGCAAAAGCGATTTAGATCTTTTGGATAACCGCACAAGCTAAGCGAGGGCCTGCATTACCCGTCGGCTGGGTTTTGTAGTCGTCGGGGTCTCTGTGAACAATGAGGCCTTTACCAATAATATTGGTGGCTCCACTTTCGACACTGATCGTGGTTGATTCAAAAGCCAATTTGGCTACTCCATTGGCATCAGCTTTAAGAGAAGGAAGGTCGCCTGTGTGGTGACTGCCAACGCCATGCGCACCGTGAGCTTGCGCAGTGGGGTTGAAATGCCCACCAGTGCTCATCCCGTCACCGCTGGAGCAGTCACCTTTTTCGTGGATATGAAAACCATGCTCAGCATTGGGCTTGAGGCCTTTGACCTCTGCAGTAACCAATACTTTTGATCCAACTTGTTTAAATGAAACAGAGCCAGCCGTGGCGTTTCCTTTTGTGGGCATTAAATCGGCACTCGCAGATGGGCCTGGCGCTTGCGTGGCACACCCAGCCAAGATCAATAAAGAACTCAAAAAAACTGGGGAAGAATTTAACTTCAGGAATTTTGATAGTTGCATGGCGTGTTGAGGTGAGTTGAAAAATTCAATTTAGCACA
>CAYFLF010000208.1:0-3542 GCA_964343725.1 uncultured Bordetella sp. | reverse complement strand
GGGTCTTTTTCTTGGCAGTCTGCCAACTTACCTGGCAAACCCATGCCATCGAGCACACCTTTGCGGCGTGTCATCTCACGGGCTTTGCGCGCAGCTTCGCGTGCGCGGGCTGCATCCACAATCTTTCCGCAAATTGTTTTCGCGTCGTTGGGGCGTTCTTGCAAATAGTCGGTGAGCGCCTTAGCAACAATGTCTTCCACCGGCGCACGCACTTCGCTTGACACCAACTTGTCTTTGGTTTGGCTGCTGAACTTCGGCTCTGGTACTTTGACAGACAAGACGCAACACAAGCCTTCGCGCATATCGTCGCCAGTGACTTCTACCTTGGCCTTTTTGGCGAATTCGTTTTCTTCAATGTATTTGTTGATGACGCGCGTCATTGCTGCGCGCAGGCCCGTTAAATGTGTGCCGCCATCACGTTGCGGAATATTGTTGGTAAAACACAAAACACTTTCGTTGTAGCCATCGTTCCACTGCATCGCCACTTCCACGCCGATGTGCGTGCCAGCAATACCGCCGTAGGTATCTGCAGGGCGCTCCCCTTCGGAATAGAACGCATTGGGGTGCAACACTTTTTTGCCAGAGTTGATGAAGTCCACAAAGCCTTTCACACCACCAGCACCGGAGAAGTCGTCTTCTTTGCCTGTGCGTTCATCTACCAAACGAATACGGACACCATTGTTTAAGAAACTGAGTTCGCGCAAACGCTTGCTCAATATCTCGTAGTGGAAATCACTGTTTTGTGTGAATATTTCCGTATCTGGCAGAAAGTGCACTTCTGTGCCGCGTTTTTCGGTATCGCCAGTGATGCGCATGGGTGAAACTTCCACGCCGTCGACAACTTCGATGATGCGGTTTTGCACAAACCCTTTTGCAAACTCCAAAGTGTGGACTTTGCCATCGCGACGCACAATCAAACGCAAGGATTTAGAGAGTGCATTCACACAAGAAACGCCAACCCCATGCAAACCGCCAGATACCTTGTAGCTGTTTTGATTGAACTTGCCACCTGCATGTAACTCGGTCAAGGCAATTTCCGCAGCACTGCGTTTGGGTTCGTGCTTGTCGTCCATCTTGACGCCAGTAGGAATACCGCGTCCGTTGTCTGACACACTAATCGAGTTATCGCTATGGATGGTGACAACAATATCGTCGCAATGACCGGCTAATGCCTCGTCAATGGAGTTATCGACGACTTCAAAAACCAAATGGTGTAGGCCTGTGCCATCGGATGTATCACCGATATACATTCCAGGGCGTTTGCGGACAGCCTCTAAGCCTTCTAATATTTGAATCGAACCTGCGCCGTAATCTTGTTCGGCCATAGGCATAGTTGAAATTTCTGTTTGTAGTTCTTGGGTCATATCAATTCTTAAAAAGTGCTAAGTTGCCACAGCACCATGGAAAGCAAAGGAGAAAATTTATATGCGCATGGGCATGACAACGTATTTGAATGCGGGGTTATCTGGAATTGTCATGAGTGCAGAGCTGTTTGAATCTGCCAAATCGACTTGCACCATTTCTTGACTCATATTGGTTAAAGCATCGATGAGATAGGTCACATTGAAACCAATTTCAATCGCGTCGCCGTTGTAATTGATTTCAATTTCATCCACCGCTTCTTCTTGTTCTGCATTGGTGGAAGCAACACGCAAAAGTCCTGGTTCTAAATTCAAACGCACGCCTTTGAATTTTTCGCTTGTCAAAATCGCTGTGCGCTGCAATGTAGCCAACAAAGCTGCACGACCCAAAGTGATGGTGTTTTTGTGATTCTTTGGAATCACACGGTTGTAATCTGGGAATTTGCCTTCCACTAGTTTGGTCACAAACTCCATGCCATCAAAAATAAACTTGGCCTGGTTGTTGGCAAACTGCATTTCTATTGCACCGTCTTTATCGCTCAATAAACGCTGCAACTCCAACACTGTTTTTCTGGGCAAGATCACTTCTTGTCTTGGCACCTCTACTTCAAGCGTAGCGGATGCAAATGCCAATCGATGCCCGTCAGTTGCAACCAAACTCAATTGCTTGCCTTCTGCAACAAACAATATGCCATTGAGGTAGTAACGAATGTCATGCACCGCCATCGAAAAAGAAACCTGGTGCAACAACTCTTTCAGGGTTTTTTGGGGAACGCTAAATGTCGGGCCCAATGCGGTTGACTCTTGCACTAAAGGAAAATCTTCAGCTGGCAAGCTTTGCAAAGTAAAGCGGCTTTTGCCGCCTTTCAAAATCAATTTGTTTTGGCTAGATTCCAAACTCACTGTTTGGTCACTGGGCATGGTGCGCAAAATATCAATCAACTTGCGCGCGCCAACTGTTGTGGTGAAGTTACCGGTATCACCATCTAATTCAGCAGTGGTTCGAATCTGAATTTCTAAATCACTGGTCGTGATTTGCAAAGACTTTCCAGTTTTCTTGATCAATACATTGGCAAGTATGGGTAATGTGTGACGGCGCTCGACGATACCCGCAACTGATTGCAGAACAGCCAAAACTTTGTCTTGGGTTGCTTTGAGAACAATCATCTTCTTCCTCTTGTTTTCTTAATTTAAATTAGTAGTAGTAGATAAGCACCGCACACTTCTGTGCAAAACCATATTTTCCTCTTTTTTTTCAACTACTTGGAGCATTTGTAAGCCTGTGTCTAAATAGGTTTTTAGGTGTTTTGTGAATATGGATAACTTGAAAATTTCTACAAATCTGTGGATAACTAATGCGTTATTCAAAAACTATCCCCAGACTTATACAAATGACCTGCATTAACCTTTGAGTGTTTGTTCCAAAACATGGAGTTGTTGATTTAAATCTGCTAGTTGTTGACGTTCAGAACCTATTTTGCGAACCGCGTGTAACACCGTGGTGTGATCTCTGCCACCAAATAATTCACCAATCTCTGGCAAACTTTTTTGGGTTAACTCTTTGGCTAAATACATGGCAATTTGTCTTGGTTTGGCAATAGATGCAGGACGTTTTTTGGAATACATGTCTGCCACTTTGATCTTGTAATAGTCGGCAACCGTTTTTTGGATGTTTTCTACTGAAATCTGTCGGTTTTGGATCGATAGCAAGTCGCGCAGCGCATCGCGCGCTAGCTGGATCGTGATTTCTTTTTGGTTAAAGCGTGAATAAGCCAAAATTTTCCGCAAAGCGCCTTCCAACTCTCGAACGTTAGAACGCACGTTTTTGGCCACAAAAAAGGCAACTTCTTCGGGCATATCCGCGTTTTCATGGCGCGCTTTGCTGATCAAAATCGCGACCCGCATCTCGAGCTCGGGCGACTCAATCGCCACGGTGAGACCCGCGTCAAAACGAGAGACCAAACGTTCATGGATGTCGGTGAGACCTTTGGGATAGGTGTCGCTGGTCATCACAATGTGAGACTTTTTAGCTAAAAGTGCCTCAAAAGCGTTGAAAAACTCTTCTTGGCTGCGCTCTTTATTAGCAAAGAACTGCACATCGTCTATTAATAAGAGGTCCAGCGAGTGATAGCGGGCCTTGAATTCTTCAAATGTTTTGCGTTGATAGGCTTTAACCACATC
>CAYFLF010000207.1:0-3555 GCA_964343725.1 uncultured Bordetella sp. | reverse complement strand
GGAATTGGCGCAGTACTCAGACATATTCGCGACGCCATTCCTAGCTTGGCTGAAATAAACACCCCTAAGGTATTGCCAGATTTACTTCAAAGCGCTGGGCTGTTCTTAGTTACCGGTGCAACGGGCTCTGGGAAATCTACTACCTTAGCGGCTATTTTGCAGCACCTCAATCACACCACGCGGCAGCACATCATCACAATTGAGGACCCAATTGAATTCATACATACCAATCAGCAATGTTGCGTGACGCAACGAGAGATAGGGCATCACAGCAAAAGCTTTGCACACGCCTTGCTCGCCGCATTGCGCGAAGATCCTGATGTGATTTTGGTTGGTGAGCTACGCGATCTTGAAACGATCCGCCTTGCCTTGACTGCTGCAGAAACAGGTCATTTGGTGCTTGCAAGCCTGCACACCCGAAGCGCAGCGGCTAGCGTCGAGCGTATCGTGGACGTCTTTGATAGTGCTGAAAAAGCACTGGTGCGGACACAAGTTAGCGAAGCATTAATCGGTGTTGTGTCACAAACCCTCCACCGACCAGTTCATAGCAAAAAGCTACAAGCTGCTTTTGAAGTCATGGTGGCGACACCTGCTATCCGTCACCTGATCCGCGAGGGTAAAACTTCGCATATCCACAATGCCATTCAAACAGGGGCGTCGTATGGCATGCAGACCATGGGACAGGCCATGCAAAGCGCACAGAGTCAAACTGACGCAATCGCACTATGATGCACGGCTGATCAACCCAACCCAAAGAGTTCACCATGTCGAGCATCAATCCAAAAACCTACGAATCCGCACCTTCCACCCATGTCGCATTCATTGGCATGGGCGTGATGGGCTACCCCATGGCTGGTCATCTAGCTTCTGCTGGACACGCAGTTACGGTTTACAACCGATCACCCGCCAAAGCCCAAGCTTGGGTAGCAGAATTTGCCAAAAGCAAAGCGCCAAAAAGCGCGCCAACACCGCGCGAAGCAGCCGCTGGTGCAGACATCGTATTTTGTTGCGTTGGCAATGATGATGATTTGCGCTCTGTCATCTTTGGTGCTGATGGTGCTTTAGCTGGCATGAAAGCGGGCGCCATCTTGGTCGACCACACCACTGCATCGGCAGATGTAGCGCGCGAAATTTATGCGGCCGCAAAAAAAATGGGGATTCCATTCATTGATGCCCCAGTCTCTGGCGGTCAGGGTGGCGCTCAAAACGGTTTGTTAACCGTGATGTGCGGCGGAGATGAATCGGTGTTTGATTGCGTCAAACCCGTTGCGATGGCTTTCTCTCGTGCCTTCACTTTGATGGGTCCACCTGGTGCGGGGCAGTTGACCAAGATGGTCAATCAAATTTGTATCGCAGGATTGGTGCAAGGCCTCAGCGAAGCGATTGCCTTTGGTCAAAAAGCTGGGTTGGATATGAACTTAGTCTTAGACGTGATTGGCAAAGGCGCCGCCCAAAGCTGGCAAATGGACAACCGTGGCAAAACCATGGTGGCCGATAAGTTTGATTTCGGCTTTGCAGTGGACTGGATGCGCAAAGACCTAGGTTTGGTCTTTGATGAAGCCAAGCGCAATGGTGCGGTGTTACCCGTCACCATGTTGGTCGATCAGTTTTACGGTGATGTGCAAAAGCTCGGCGGTAACCGCTGGGATACGTCGAGCTTGATCAAGCGCCTACGCTAGTTATTTCACTGGCGTGACCACTGCACCCGTTGCTGGTGCAGGGCTGTTAATAGGTGTACCAGAGCCAGAGGTCACAGGTGCTGGTTTGGATTCATCCACTGGCACCTTCTTGGGTTGCATGGCATTGAGCTCTTCTTCGCTCATGTACTCATAGACACGTACCACGCGCTTCACTCCGCTGACACCACGCGCCACTTCGGTGGCGCGGTTTCCTTCGCGCTGGGTCACGCGCCCCATCAAATACACCGTGCCTCGCTCCACCACGATTTTGTGGACGCTGGCAAAAACGTCTTCGGTATCGATCATGGCAGCTTTGACCTTGGCGGCCAATACAACATCTGCTGAGCGTTCACTCAATGAAGTGGCTGGACCAATTCCTAATTCGTTCACGACCAAACGGACGTTTTCGATTTTTCCAATCAATTGCTCCACTTGGGCACGCACCCGATCACTGGAGACTTCACCCGTGATCAGCACTTGGCGGTTATAGCTGGCTACATTGACATGCTCTTTTTCGCCAAAGTTTTGCTTGATGGCACTGGCACTGCGTTGAGAGATGCCTTCGTCTTCCACCTGAATGCCGGTAGTGCGACGGTCACTCGCGATCATGGCTGTTCCAAATACACCGCCCATCATGACGGGTGCACATGCATTGAGCGCAAATGCCATTGCAATAATCGCAAAATATTTAGCAGTTGAATTGTTCATCTTCATAGTCCTAGTTTCCTTCTTGATCACCCAGTAGTTGTGTATCTACGCCATCACAAATGCAATGGATGGTCAGCAAATGCACTTCTTGAATTCGAGCGGTGCGTTCATGCGGTACGCAAATATGTACATCGGTTTCCCGCAAGGCTTGAACCATCTTGCCACCGCCCTTGCCAGTCAAAGCAACCACGGTCATATCGCGCTCATGGGCCGCTTCAATAGCCGCTAAAACATTGGCTGAATTACCACTGGTGGTGATCGCTAACAAAACGTCACCAGACTGGCCAAGCGCACGAACTTGTTTGGAAAAGATTTGGTCGTAGTGGTAATCATTGGCGACCGCCGTCAAGATAGAGCTGTCAGTTGTTAGCGCAATAGCGCCTAACTCTGGCCGTTCTCGCTCAAACCTGCCAACAAACTCAGCAGCAAAATGCTGCGCATCTGCTGCTGATCCACCATTGCCACAAGCCAACACTTTGCCGCCACTGGTGACGCTAGCCAAAATAGCCGAAATTGCTGCCGCGATAGGCTTAGAGAGGGCTTGCGCTGACTGGTATTTCAGGTCTGCACTATCGATGAAATGTTGTTCAATTCGTTGTTCAAGCATCCTGCAATGATACCTTTTGCGCTAATTAGTCCACCGTAAAAGCCCCTTGCAACCACTGGATTCCTTTGGCATCTATCGCGACCACGTCAAAGCGGCACGTGGGTTCATATTTCAAGCGCATCAAGAAAAACTTGGCGGCAAATGCAATGCGCTTTTGCTTGGTGATCGAAACGCTGGCCAAAGGTCCTCCAAATAAACCGTGCAAGCGTTTGCGGACCTCAACAAACACCAAGGTCGCCTGCCCGTCTTGCATGATTAAATCAATTTCTCCACCACCTCGGCCTGGCGTTCGATAATTGCGATGTACCAGTTGTAAGCCATGGTTCTGCAAATGGTGCAAAGCGCGCTCCTCGGCCTCATCCCCTGATTGCTTGGTGGTGATGGAATTTTTTTCTTGGGTCTGTCCATGCATTTTTCAACTGCCCTCACTGCTGCCCACGATGCTGCTGCTGCACAGCAACACCCCGCGGGCACTCTGTATATGGTGGCAACGCCGATTGGCAATTTGGCCGATATCAGCTTACGTGCCCTGCATGTTTTGAGTGTGTGCGATACCTTGGC
>CAYFLF010000206.1:0-3559 GCA_964343725.1 uncultured Bordetella sp. | reverse complement strand
CTGGCACACAAGGCCATTTATGCTGTGGCCGTACATTTCTAGCCAATGGCATGGTGGAGCAAGCCCGCCAACAAGCACAAGAATTAGTAGACGCTTTGGTCCCTTTTGCCCAGAAAGGTATCGCCATCGTAGGGCTTGAACCTTCATGCCTGCTCACGCTCAGAGACGAGGCTTTGGTCCTGGGCTTAGGCGAGTCGGCTGAATTGGTCAGTCAACAAGCGGTATTGTTTGAAGAATTTTTAGCCAATGAACTCAAAGCTGGAAAGCTGGAAGTTTTAAAGCAAAATTTAAAACCCGCAGAAAAAAATATCTTGCTGCATGGCCACTGCCATCAAAAAGCATTTGGTCTGATGCCCTCTGTACTAGAAGTCATTCAACTAATACCCCAAGCCAAACCGCAATTGATTGAAAGTAGTTGCTGTGGCATGGCGGGAAGTTTCGGTTACGAGGCATCGCATCTCGATGTATCGATGCAAATGGCAGAACTCAGTTTATTACCCGCTATTCGCCAACAATCGGATGCGATCGTGGTAGCGGACGGTACGAGTTGTCGCCATCAAATCGCTGATGGTGCTGCCCGCGAGGCGATTCATGTTGCAAAGTTATTGAGCGATCACCTACTGAGGCACTAAACACCAAGGGGCTTGATATTCCACTAAGCCCATCCAAAGCGCCCAACCAGAGGTAACTATCAGCGCCAACCCTGCAAGTCGCACCCCCCAATCACCGTTGGAATTACCAAAACTGGAATTCCCACGCATCCGTAACCACAGCCACGGACCGATCGTCAGCACAACCGCGCTACCTAAGGCAAACAAAGACATCACCAATGCGCCCTCAAAGGGGTGGTTCGTCAATGCCGCCACTAGTAATGCGCCATAAAGCAAACCACAAGGTAGCAAAGCCCAAACGATTCCAAGCAATACAGGCCCACCGTGGCGTAATTTCACATGGGCAGTTTTGTTTTGTACTTTTTCCCAAACCCATCGACCCAATACATCCACCGCTAGCGGTTGCTCTGCTTTGATCAGTAAAAGCAAGCCTAATAAAAAAGCCAGCATATGGAACAGTGTCCATACAGGACGAAAAATAGTTGACTGGGTACTGAGCCAACCCACACCTTGCATGGTTGAAGCTGCCAATGCGCCTAAGGCAGCATATCCAACAATGCGCCCCAATTGAAAAAGCACCATGGCACGGGTGCCAGAACCTGCCCCTTGCATTTGTGCAGAACGCCCGATGCCAGCACAAGCCGCTCCGCACATTGCCAAACAATGGGGGCCGCCAGCAAGCCCCATGAGTAAAGCCGTCAGAGCCAGGGTGGTGTTCATGCTCGCGATTCTAGAGAAGGCCCACACTCTCCATACAAGAAGAATACATAAGTGCACATTTTGAAAGAGTAGATAATCGCCTGTGACCCATCGCCATTACTTCATTTACCTTCGCTTTTTTCTCTGAAGCACCATGATCACCCAAAGCATCAAAGTAGCCTGCTCTAACTGCAACTTGCGTGAGTTGTGCATGCCCTTGGGTCTTAGCGAAGAGGAACTCCAACGTCTAGATGACCTTGTGGCAACGCGGCGCAAGATTGCGCGTGGTGATAGCTTGTACCGTAACGGTGACAAGTTCTCTGCTCTGTATGCCATTCGCACAGGTTTTTTTAAAACCACCGTAGCTGTTGAAGATGGGCGCGATCAAGTCACTGGCTTTCAAATGGCTGGTGAGGTGATTGGTCTAGATGGCATCGTCAGCGAACACCATACATGTGATGCTGTTGCCCTCGAAGATGCTGAAGTGTGTGTCATGAATTTTGATCGCATTGAAGACCTATCGAGAGAGATCAATGCACTCCAACGCCATGTTCACAAAATTATGAGTCGCGAAATCGTGCGTGAACATGGTGTCATGCTTTTGCTGGGAAGCATGCGTGCTGAAGAACGCTTGGCTGCCTTCTTACTTAACCTTGTACAACGCTTGCATGCGCGGGGATTTTCTCAATCCGAATTGGTTTTGCGAATGACGCGTGAAGAAATTGGTAGCTATCTAGGACTCAAACTAGAAACAGTCAGTCGTACATTCTCAAAGTTTGTTGAAGAAGGTATTGTCGAAGTGAAACAGCGACATGTGCGGATTTTGAATTCAGATGCTCTCAAACTAATTGTCAATAGCCAAAACTGTCAGCCAATTTAAATAGGCTAATCGTTGGGTTCTACAAATAAGAAAAGCGTCAAGCAATTAGATGCTGCGCAAATAAACCAAAAAATAAAAAAGGACAAGGTGTAGATACCTTGTCGCGGTAAATCAATCGGTTGGTTAAACAAATGTAAATCTTGGGGATCGACCATTGCAAACACCAACATCTCCATGACGCCAGCCATTAAAAAAGCCGGCCAGAAAATAAACATCAAATACTTCGTCATCATGGTTTAGCCCCCTCAGGTTGAGGTTTAGGCGTTATGGCATGGTTACGCGCTTCCATAGCAGGTGCAAGTGGAAGTGACTTTTGTTGCGAGATCGTTTGATTGATATTCAATCCCCTGCGGTAATAGTCTTGGGCCAACAAAGGATCAGGATGACGCAGAGCAATGAAGGCGGTGATGAAACAGGCAACAACCACGACCAATGGCCCAGCAAGCACTAACCATACATGGCCAAAGCGCCACCATGGGAGGGATTTTTCTACATCGATAGACTGAGATTGCATAGATTACCTCGGAACGATGAATACTGATTTTTCAACAACATAATCACGCGTGTTGGCCGCTTGTATCTCAAACTTTATAGGATGAGAGCCAGCTGGAATTGAACCATAAGGAATATTCACCCGAACCACCACCCAGCGTGATTGAGCGGGCGCCACCACTACATCGGTTTGCGTTTCAATTTTTATATTGGGTAAGCCTTGTGCTTTCAGATGGTAGGTTTGCTCGAGCTCCGATGCATTCATAATTTGTAAGCGATAGACATTCTCTAAAGCACCTTCCTCGGTGATCCTAGAAAGCGTTGATCGATCACGCACCACATCGACCTTAAAAGGCGTACGCAACCCAAGCGACACCAACAACACCAAAACAATGGCCAACAACACCATGGTGTAGATTTGCACACGCGGGCGCATCACGCGCCGCCAAATTTCGCGTCTGCTCCAATTGTTCTTCATGGCATTTTGCGTGGTGTAGCGCACCAATCCTCTGGCATAACCCATTTTGTCCATCACGTTGTCACAGACGTCAGCGCAAGCACCACACCCAATACATTCGTATTGCAAACCTTTTCGAATATCTATCCCTGTCGGACACACCTGAACACACAAGGTGCAATCTATGCAATCCCCCAAGTGATTTGCCTTAGGGTCAACCTGGTGTGAACGCCCGCCTCGGGGTTCACCGCGTTTTTCATCGTAGGTCACGATTAGCGTGTCATGGTCAAACATCGCGCTTTGAAAGCGCGCATAGGGACACATGTATTTACAGACCTGTTCACGCATGAATCCAGCATTGCCGTAGGTGGCAAATGCATAGAAGAACACCCAAAACAATTCCCATCCACCCATGGTGGT
>CAYFLF010000205.1:0-3576 GCA_964343725.1 uncultured Bordetella sp. | reverse complement strand
GCCTCGAGGGGGTCTGCGACTTTGGTGGGATACAAATCAAGCACTAAGCGGTGTTGGTATTGGGCATTACCAGAGCGCACAGGGCTCAAGTTAAAAACTTGTGGCAAGACCATTTGGCGTAAATCTAAAACCAAGCGCACCGTGTTAGCGGTGTACTGGCCCACGCGTACCCCAGTGATATAGGGATCATCAGAACGTACTTTGCCAACCAATTCTTTCAGTGCGGTATTGAGTTCGATGCCTTCGATATCCACCGCAAGACGAGGAGGATTTGCGATGAACAGTGGGGTAGTAGTGAGTGCCGCATCGCTCTCGATCGTGACGCGGGTGTAGTCACTCGCTGGCCACACACGTACTGCCAATATCGTGGCACCCCAAGCAAAGTCCGTCGCACCTAAAACCAAAATGGCACTGGTGGTTTGTAGAAAGTGTCTACGGCGTTGTGGACTATTCACGACCTTTGCTCCAATTGCGATAGCAAGGAAGATCCGATTTCTGTATGCGACTGCAAAATAACTTTTCGTTGTGCTTCACCATCAACGCTGATTTGCAAAGCAATGTCAGGCGTTGGCAACATCCCTTGGGCGTTTAAAGGCCATTCGCAAAGTTTGAGACCAGCACTGGCAAAGATGTCACGAAAACCAGCATCTTCCCATTCTTTTGGGTTGGTAAAACGGTAAAAATCAAAATGCCAAATTTGACCCGCATGCACGCTGTATGGTTCCACCACCGCATAGGTAGGACTTTTAATGCGACCCGTCACGCCCAAGGACTGCAATAAATAACGTACAAAAGTGGTTTTGCCAGCGCCTAATTCGCCGTCTAATGTGACGCAGGCGTTCAAACCAGATGCTTGGTGTATGAGAGATGCCGCCATTTGCTGGGCAAAGCCCGCGGTGGCTAGTTCGTTATCCCAAAGCAGTGTTTTTACAATAGTTGAATTATTCAAGGAAGTTGAGTGCAGATTGATCACACATTGTTACTCGCACACATCCAAAAAACAGGACAAGCATTAGGATTTTCCCAAATTGCGGTAGCCCCTGTTGATTTATCGTCTGCAGAACCCGCTTTACTCTCCTGGTTAGAGAAAAACTTCCACGGCGAGATGGACTATATGGCCCGCCATGGCTTGAAACGCGCCCGACCCGCAGAGTTGGTTCCCGGCACTTTGAGTGTGATCACAGCCCGTATGAACTATCTTCCTCGCCATACGCCAGAAGGTTGGCAAGACGTGGAGTGGGGGCGCATACACAATCCAACTGAAGCCGTGGTCTCTGTGTATGCCAGAGGCCGCGATTACCACAAGGTGTTGCGCCAACGACTGGCCCAGTTGGCGCAAGCAATAGAGAACTATGTGGCAGAACATGAATGTTCAGTGCAAACCCGTGCGTTTACAGATTCTGCGCCGGTACTCGAGGCCGAGTTAGCCACTCGAAGTGGACAAGGTTGGAGAGGCAAACACAGCTTGGTGCTTCATCGTGAAGCGGGCTCCATGTTTTTTTTAGGCGAGATTTTTTTAAATATTCCACTACCAGTATCAGAGCCTGTTACCGACCATTGCGGTCAATGCACAGCTTGCATCGATGTGTGCCCCACCCAAGCCATTGTTGCGCCTGGATTGGTGGACGCAAGGCGATGCATCTCTTATCTCACCATTGAGCATGCCGGATCAATTCCTGAAGATTTGCGCCCACTAGTAGGTAATCGTATCTATGGCTGTGATGACTGTCAGCTAATTTGCCCGTGGAATAAGTATGCGCAGAAAACCAGTTTGCCTGACTTTGATGCACGAGATGGTTTAGTGGGGCAACAACTTGTTGAAGTTCTTGGTTGGACGGAGCAAGAGTTTTTGGATCGAACTGAAGGGACTGCGATCCGGCGGATTGGGTATTTGCGTTGGTTGCGCAATGTGGCGGTGGCTGCGGGGAATGCTTTGCGTCCTAAAAAAGATGTAGGCGCCTCAAAGGTTCAATCAAAATCCTTAGATTCAGAAACATTCAATAGTTTGCGTTTGGCTTTGCAAATCTACGTAGACCATCCGAATGCAATCGTCCGAGAGCATGTGCGATGGGCGTTGCTCCAAGGCTAAAGAAAAACGAGATTTCACACTTAAACAGCGACTGGCCATGGCTACGTAACGTTTCTACTTTTGCGACTCCTGCAATAGGGAAAGATTGCCAAATTAGAGGTTTTCGAGCTGAAACACCTTACTCCCGTCCCAACTCCATCAGTAAACGTGTGGTCAGATAAAGCCTAGGCACGATGGAATCGATCTCGATGTATTCATTTTTGGCGTGATAACCCCAACCAGCCAAACCCAGACTTTCCAGTACTGCAGGCTTTCCTGAACGACTTGCGTAGCCCGCATCAGTCCCCGCACCTGTGCCAGGGATGAGTATCAGAGGGCGTCCATCCAGTTCTGCATAGATGGCTTGTGCCTTTTTAGCCAGTGCATGCGTACGTGCATCACCCACATACGGAGGGCGACCAATGAGCATGCTGTAACTTGCTTCTGTGTCAGGTATCTTGTGCTCATGGGCTTTGGCATCCAATGCGGTTTGCAGTTTGGCGGCCGCATCCGTAGCGGTCAGGCGCAAGTCTGCAGTCGCAGTGGCATGGTCTGGAATTTGGTTGCGCACCGAACCAGTCTCTGCCTGAGTCCAGTTCAGTTGTGCTCCTGGAATGCTCTTGGCAATATCTGCCGTTTGCAGGAGTTGGTGTGCCAGTTCCATCAGTGCATTTCGGCCTTCCTCAGGCGCAGCGCCTGCATGCGAAGACCGGCCTTTGACCTTAAGGGTGACTGTGCCAGTTCCTGCTGCAGCCAACAAGACTCCTTCTGCTTTTGCGACTGCTTTCGCAGGGGTGGGTTCGTAGGACAACACGGTATCGTTTTCCGCAGCCAAAGTCGCAATCATTTCACCTGAGCCAGCCGATTGAGATTCTTCATCGCCATTAAAGAGCACAGTCAACTGCGCATAGTTGTTCCAATGGTTTTGACGAAGAATGCTTAAGGCATGCAAGATCACGGCAATGCCTCCCTTGTCATCGGCAATGCCTGGTCCATAGAGGCGATTGCCCTCAAGTTTAAGGGGCTCACTGAGCAGTGTGCCGGGACGATAAACCGTATCCATGTGCGCGATCAACATGAGTCTACGCTTGCCCGACCCGGTATAGCGGCCGATCAAGACATCACCTTTTGAACCGTTGACTTTGAGCCGCTCCACACGGGCGCCTAATGTGCTGAGCCGTTCTTGCAGATAGTCTGCAATGCGTGAAAGCCCTGGTGCATCCATCGTGCCTGATTCGATCGAGACCATTGTCCGTAGCGAATCCATTACCTTGGGCTGTTCAGATTTCGCGGCCAAGAGCAACAGCTGATCTGCCTCATTTGCCTGTGCATTGCACATCATCAAAAAGAAGGGCATGGCCAGCGAAAATGAAATGGAACGCAATTTCATAAATGTCCCCATATTTTTTTATAGACACTTCATTCTATTCACCGTTCCATCTCCCGAGCAACAGCCTCACCCAACTCAATCACCGCCAACGCATAGTAACTACTCCAGTTGTATCTAG
>CAYFLF010000204.1:0-3591 GCA_964343725.1 uncultured Bordetella sp. | reverse complement strand
CCGACCGAGCGGTTGGTTAATGTTAACCCGCAGACAGTATGGGGCTGCAAAAAGCTTTTAACGTTGCATCCAAGAATGGAAACATTTCAATATCAGCGCACCCCACGCAGACAACACGCCGAGCCACAACATAAAGACGCCAACAGGATCTTCAAGCGATTTATCTATCAGATCTAAAGTAAGCGCACAGCATAAAAAATGCAGCAACCACCTAGCTGTGTCGGTATTCCAAGTACTTTGCCAACGGTGCGCAATATAGGCCCCATTGAGTCCTGCTAACCACCCCACACACGCGCCAGCCAATACATCAAAAGGCCAATGAGCGCCCACTGCCATGCGTGAAACACCTACTAAAAACGCTAATAGCAAAACACTTGCTAGCACTATGCGATATATGTAGTTCGCAGAATTTTTTCTTTGCTCCATCCAAACACATGCCCACACCACACCTGCCGCTGCAAATGCGGTGATGGTGTGACCCGAAGGAAAGCTATGACCTCGCAGCACTGAGCCCACCACATGAAAATCTGTCAAAGCCAAGATATCGGCAGGGCGCGGTGCATCAAACAACCATTTCAGGGTCAGCGACGTGATACCGCCCACCGGAATAGCCGCCAACACCCCCATCCAAATATTAGGGCGTATTAACAATAAAGGTGCCATTACACAAAGCGTGACCGCTGTATCTCCTAAATATGTGAGGCCTGCCCATAGTTGCGGGTTATCTACCGTAGCCGCATTGAAGGCTAAAAATATTTCAGATTGCTGTACCTGGTTCACGTGCAAAACAATTGCAAGCAATAGCCCAACAGCAGCGACTAGCGCACTCATTTGTTCGGCCCTTGCCAATCTTGGCAGTGCGATAGGTTGAAATGTGCAATCTGACGCCCCGCAACTTTTACGGGCAAGTTTTCTAGCAGGTCACAACGGGCAAATTGCGAATCGCCGACTGGAGGTGTAAAGCTCATCAATGACCAATCGATCCAAATCACATCTTCATGTGCGTTGAATCGACCAAACCAAATGTCGAATTGATCGCCGTGGGCATTGACCACCTTGACGGGCACAGGCCTGGCATACCAAGCAATGCGACTCGCCAAAGTCCAATTGGTCACAGCCAAATTAGAAACATTTTTTTCCTTAGCCCAATACACGCCACGTTGGGCTGCTTGTGACCAGCCGTGTAAATCTGCAAATGGGTTTTTAGGTGCGTCTTCAACTCCAACTCCTGGAGCAGTCATGGCTTGCTTTTCGTTTTCAGATGAAAAACCGCCAGTCAACATCAGCACAAACAAGGCCGAGCAAATAATGGCTTGAAGCGCCAATATCCCTCGCAACGCCATCCAATGCTTCTCCATTAGTACCAACACGCTATTGGCAATCATCGGTAGCAATGCCATAAAAAAAGGTGCTACCCAATGTGGCAAGGTACTTCCCCTACCTGATAGATAAAAAAGTAGCAACACGCCTGGTAGCCCAAAAGACGCCACAAAGAACCCTGGTGCTATATGTTGTGCGTTCGATGTTTTTTTGGACTGCGCTAGTTCACGAAAAGCCCAAGGAACGACTAATCCGTAGGAGATGAATACCACCACCACATAGAGTAACAACTTGCGCGCCTGCCACGTACTGCTACCTGCTGCATGGTTTGCTTGGTAAACAAACGATGCCCAATCGTGGGTGGCATTCCAATAAAAGACTGGCATCACACACAGCGAAGCCACGGCAAAGGCTAACCAAGGTCCCAGTTGCAACAACCAACGCCACCCCTTGTAACGGCACAAAGCCAATACAACACCAAAAGCCAAAAGGACTGCCGTGTATTTAGCCAAACCGGACAAACCTAAAGCCAGTCCTAATGACAACCAAATCGATAACTGATCAGAGCGGATGCCAGTTGTCTGATTGGAAAGCTTTTGAGAATTTCTTTGATTACCTAACGAAATTTGCTCTGACTGGCACAGTTGCCATGTCAACCACATCACCCAACAGGTCAATGGCATCAACAACGTATCGGGAGTTAAAGCAAAACCCAACAAATGCGGAATCGGGCTTAGTAGCAACAACAGCAAATCAAGGCGCATACCAAACAAGAGACTTTTGCTGATTTGCGGATACATGGCATCGCTCAGTCGCATCACGCCCCATGCAGCCAGCACCCAAGCCAATATGGGCACCATGCGCATCGTCAGATTTGCTCCACCCAACTGCAAAAACGGCCATTGCAACCACCCTACCAAGGGTGGATGGTCGTAGTAACTCCAATCCAAGTGAGAAGCGTAAAGCGCGTAATGTGCTTCATCTGGTGAGAGATCGATCAGCGCTCCCATCGCTAGGTGCAGGACCACACCAATACCAACACCCATCCAAACCCTAGGGGTCCAAGGCGTCACATCAGCCATTGCGTTTCTGAGGCCAAACAAAAAGCGACGTAGTCACGTAGTTCCACATCAACCCGACCAAAATACCAGCCAACCCAGAGAACAACCAGTAGCCCCAATCGCTATATATATAAGAGGCAACCCCCACGTTTGAAGCAGCCCCAATTCCGCAGGCCAGCATAAATTTGACCAAACCGCCCCACCACGCCCAGCCATGTAACTGCTTATCGCGGTAAGTCAATACATTATTAAGAAAGAAGTTAAACACCATCGAGATCAAGACCGCAGAAGTTTGCGCCACCACAAACGGCATGGACAACAATGCCATGCCTATCCATAAAACGCTCAAATGCACCAATACTCCCGTCGCACCGACACTGGCAAAAGAAAGCAACTGCACAGGGATGTAACGACCGACAGTTTTATCAGCCAAGAGCATCACATAGTCCCAAGCCACTCGGTTGTCTAGCTTGCTTTCGCCCGCTACTCGTACACCAAAACGAAATGGAATTTCTTTGATTCGCAGGGTTTTGGGTGAAGAAACAACCAAATCCACCAAAATTTTGAAGCCCATGCTAGAGAGGTTATAAACCGCGTTGTCGATCACATGGCGTTGCAACATAAAAAAACCACTCATCGGATCTTTGATCGTCAATCCCAATAAGCGTTGGCTTAAGGTGGTTGCAAAGAGGCTAGTGTTACGCCGGCCGTCATCCCAATCCCCAACACTACCGCCCTCCATATAGCGGGTACCGATCGCGAGGTCATATGACTCGTCGCGCAATGCAGAGAGCATAGTGGGCAACAAGGTTTCATCGTGTTGCAGATCTGCATCCATCACAGCAATAAATTGGGCGCTTGTTGAGAGCATGCCCTCGACACAAGCGCTAGATAGACCGCGTCTTCCAACGCGTCGAATGCAACGCACGCGAGGATCCATGGCAGCCAATTCACGCAATCGTTGAACCGTCCCATCTGGCGAATCATCGTCAACAAACACTGCTTCCCATGCAACGCCTTGCAAGGTGGCATGCAAGCGCTCTATCAGCACGCCAACATTGAGCGATTCGTTGAAAGTAGGGATAACAACAGCCAGAGTGAGCCCTTGTGCGGGGCTATCAGGTTGCTCGGCGGTAGGACTCATGGTGTATGCGCGAGGTGGAATAGGTGCTTGAATGGCGGGCATGGTATCACCCAGCCAGTAAGATTG
>CAYFLF010000203.1:0-3597 GCA_964343725.1 uncultured Bordetella sp. | reverse complement strand
TGGTGATTGCGGAGGTGTAGTCCAAATCCTCCGCATCAGATTTGGTGGTTTTCAAGCGCAAAGTCACCTCGTCTAGAACGCTGTTTTGCATGTCCACCACATTCATATCTGTACCGATTTGGGCTGTGGCATCGCTAACCCCTTGTTGCAGGGTATCGATTTCGGCGATGCCACGTTGCATTTGGTTATGGTCAGAGTTTTTGACTGCATTTGCTAGATCATCGATGGCTTGGAAAAAACCAATGCCAACTTTATTGCCCTTGCCATCATCACGTATGACTTTCACAAATGCGTCAGAGCCTGGCATATTGAGATTCATTCGCCTGTTATCACCAACAGCTACTTTCATTCGAGACTCATCACCTTGGTAAACCAACTGTCCTTTAGCATCTTTACCAAATGCTGGCGAACCGACCCTGCTTCCAGAAAACAAATAATTCCCGTTAGTGTCTTGCGTATTGGCCAAGCTCAGCACTTGGTCTCTAAGGGAATTAATTTCTAAAGCAATAGACTGACGATCAGCAGAAGATAAGTTATCGCTAGCTGCCTGGATGGCTAGTTCTTTGATGCGAGTCATGACATCACTGGTGTTCTTAAGTGCCGTCTCTTCTGTTTGCAAACGGGTGTTGACAGATTTCAATGTGTTTTGATAACTTGCCTGCCGCGACAACTCCGATTCCAACCGCGTCACCAACGAGGCTTTGTCGGGTGAATCACTGGGTTTGACAATTTGTTTACCAGTTGACAACTGTTCCTGGGTTTTGGTTAATTCGCCTTGAACATCGCCGAGTTGTTTATTGGCGCGGTCAAAGTAGAGGGTGGTTGAAATTTTCATTTTGGGTTACCTCTGTCAGCGAATTTGCACAATGGCATCGAATAAATTGCCTGATATTTGTAAAGCTTTGGCAGATGCTTGATAGGCTTGTTGAAAGCGAATCAAAGAAGCAGCCTCCTCATCAAGGTTGACGCCAGACACCTTATCGCGAGCAGCCACTGCTTGGTCATTCACAACCGTCAATGCTTGTTGCGTGATGGTTGCTTGTTGGGCCAAGTTACCGACGTTATTGATCTGATCAATGTAAGAGTTGGCTAACGTTTTACCCGCGATTACAGGTTTTTTAGCTAGATCGACCATCTCCAGCATGTTTACGTTATTACCTAAACCATCGTGGTTACCATCAACTTGAAAGCTGTCACCTACATTGGGAGCGTGACTTAGCTTAATTTGTAAGCCCTGAAAGTCAATAAGCGGTTCGAGTTGCGAGGTGTCGTAATGACGGTCAGCCAACTGCGTACCGGTTTTGGCATCACTGATGGTGTAACGATCTGGCGCGGTAAAGTTGACCACCAATGATTGCGCGCGCAAGTTATCGCGCATATTCACGGGTTCACCAGAATAACTTGCGGCAACCGTAGATTTACCCTGCCCTGTCACAAATACTAGTAAATCATCCAAAGAGCCACCTTCAAGGTAAGCTCCGGTTCGTAGGCCAGCTTTAGTCAAGTCATAGGGTGATCCAGTTTTAGGCGGATCTCCATAAGTTCCAAAAGATAAGCGAATTGACGACTTTGATGGATCTTCCGCCAATTGCATCTTTAAACGTTCTTCAACTGTGTAGTCGATAGGCTCAAGTCCAAGTGCATTTTGCTCATAGGTTCCATCTGGGTTTTTATGAGGGCCTATGGAGATAGCGGCATTACCAGATACGTCTGTTGTGCTGAGAATTAAATCCCCATAAAAACCAAAAGAGGCTTTAACGCCTGGGCTTGGCACTAAGTTTGGATCATTTATTTTGTCAGCCAACTGCTGAACTGTGGTGATACCTGACAAATCAATGGTGACGCCATTGATTTGTAATTTCTTATTGAAATCGACGTTGGTACTTGGAATACTGATATCCCTCACCACTTGAGTCATACGAACCTGTCCGTTATAACTCATTGGGGTGATGCCTAATGCATTTCCATCACCATCTATCGTGGGCGTCGGATTAATTTTGATGCTTGCACCTGCGGGAATGGCGCTCACCACCAAATCACCGTTTTGTACGCTTGCAATAACGCCTATGTTTGCCGTGCTATTGATGGCAGATGCCAATGAAGTCACATCCTTATAGCCAGCGCTAACCAATTGATCATTGATGCGCAAAGGCCGTTTGTAGTCTATCTGCTGAGATGGAACGCGTATGTCATTGAAAACGACTGCACGAACATTGGTCTGTGAAGTTAGGCTATTGGAAACCGTGACATTGCCACCAGAGGTAAATCCTGTAGATGGTGTGAGAACTATATTTTTGAGCGCTCTTCCTAAATCATCACGTATATGCAAGTCAGTCCCGTTACTATCAACACTCACGCTGATGTAATTGGCTCCGTCTGCTAGTCGAAGTTGTGTTTGCAAGTCATCTGCTAATGTATCCAAATCATTAGGGATTGGATTGAGGTTTTGCACGCTGATCGATACGCCTCCCAATGAGGCTGAGAATCCGTTGAAACTCGGTTGCGTAATAGCCACCTCAGACGATCCATTGATCCAGGCAGCCACGTCACTGGGCGACAAAGGCATGTTGGGTTGCGTAACCAATGCGGGGAGTGGAACGCCATTGAGGTTGATAGCACCAGCCTCAATTTGAGTTCCTGCTGGATTGTCAGTAATTCGGCTTGTATCAAGAACTGCTGGTTCAGCAATTGGCGGAGCTGCTACACCATTACGGTCAAAAGTTTGCGCATAACGTACCTTTGCCATCGCACCATAAAAAATATCCATGCCGCGGTATCCGTCGGCACCAGATTTATTCAGATAGGCATCGCTGAAGGTAGAGAAGGGGACAAAACCATTCTCTGCTTTTAGCATTTGATATTTTTCAGTCTCAGTCAATGTTTTGCCCAACAATTGGCGGCCGTCGCGCGTGAGCACTTGCAATTGCTGCCCTTGTTTTGCATCATCTAAAAAGAATGTAGCCTTCACGCCTGCTGCCAATGTCGTCACAGGAGCCATTACACGGGCACCATCCACTTTGATAGTGACACCTGCCGAAGGGTTGGGGTTATTTACCAAGTTGCTATTGCTGAGCTTGGGTGGAGTTGGGCTTTGAGTAAACGAAACACTAGCCCTTGTATTACTTGAATTCGATTGGTTCTCTGTCACTCTAAATTGCGAGGCTGTTGCAACACGCAGCGCATCGTTGAGCGACACTTTGATTGCAGCAGCTTCATTCGTAATACTGCTGTCTAACATAAAAAGGTCTTGTCCAGTTTGACCATAAGCATCAATTCCATTGCGTTGGATTTGATTGGTCTCTTGAACCATGGTCTTAGCTAAAAAATTTAGACTCTTTTGCGCAGGTTCGAGTACTTGGCTGATAAAAGTTTGTAAACCACCCAATTGCCCACCACTGGCAGATGCCAAGGATTCGCTATTGCCATAGGGATCTAACAACAACTCAATTTTTCCTGGTACTGACGTGTCAATACCAATCGGGCGAGATTTATTGCCATTTACTACTAAACCCTGTGCAGCAGTGTTACCCAAGGCTACGTTGACCGACCCATTGGTATTAAAAGTCGTCTTAATCCGAACCAAATCCGAGAGTTGAC
>CAYFLF010000202.1:0-3602 GCA_964343725.1 uncultured Bordetella sp. | reverse complement strand
GAGGCCATGGCAGTGCTCAATACGCTGGCAGAAGTTCCCGTTGGCGTTAAACCAAGACCGCGAAGCCTCTCTTGAATATCTGGCATTTTCACAATCTTGATGATTTCCGCATTGAGTTTGTTCACGATCTCATCAGGTGTGTTGGCGGGGGTAAAAATTCCATGCCACGAATTACCAATCACACCATTGACATCCAATGTGGGTGAAAACTCTGTCATGGTCGGCACATCTGGCAAGGTGGCAATTCGCTCAGCACCAGAAATACCGAGTGCTTTGATCTTGCCGGCTTTGATAGACGGAATCGCGGTGGTGGATGCTTCCAAATACATGCTGACCACACCACTCATCACATCGGGGCCTGGGTTGGTTTTATAGGGAATGTGATTAAAAGAAATACCTAAGCGTGTGGCCCATGCTTCTAATGCAATATGGGGTTGCGACCCAACGCCAGCAGAAGCATAGTCAATCTTGCCAGGATTGCGTTTGGCGTACTCGACCATTTCTTTCATGGTGTTGTAAGGTGCATTCGGAGTTGCAGTCAGAATGTGTGGAACGATCAAAATTTGTGAAATAGCTTTGAAGTCCTTGAGGGGGTTGTACTTGGCGTTGGGGTAAATATGAGGCGCAATCGCCATCGGGCCTTTGACCGTGAAAAACAAGTTGTAACCGTCACCAGGCATTGTTGCTGCAGCCTCAGCACCAATCATTCCGCCAGCACCGGGTCGGTTATCAATGATGACAGGTTGGCCTAGCGCTTGTGTGAGTTTGTCACCTATCAATCGCGCAACAACATCAGGTGAGATGCCAGCCGCATATGGGACGATCATTTTGATCGGGCGATTGGGATAAGGCCCGCTTTGTGCCCAAGTGCTGGTGGTGGCAATAGCTGCTGTGCTCATTACGGCAGCGGTGAGTAGTTGTCTGCGTTTCATGTTGGATGCTCCTAGTGTGAACATCAGCATGCTACGAATAGCTGGCTGGCAATACACCCGAGCAAACCCTTGCCAAGTGCGCTAAATCCTATTGGTGTGTCACCAAGAGGTCAGCAAGTTCAAAACCTTAGAGCAATAACATGCCGGTGAGATGGTTGATGACTATTTCTAAAATTTGTAACAAAACCAAAAGCACCAGAGGAGATAGATCAATTCCCCCTAATTGGGGCAACACTTGCCGTAAAGGTTGCAAGAGAGGTTCCACCAGACGCGCTAAAAAATAGACTGCATCAGAACCAGTGCGAACCCATGACAAAAGCGCATAAGCAATTACCAACCACACCATACTCGTCATTGCGAGGTGCACGAGCTCCAACAAACTCAAAACGGCAATCGCTTGCCAATTGGGTTCAACCTGAGACAGCAAGGTGATGACACACAACTTCGCAAGTACCACCAAATATGCTGCGATCAAACTCGCGGTATCCAATCTGCCGATAGAAGGAATGAATCGCCTCAGGGGCAATACGCACCAATTGGTAAAGGCAAAAATAAACGGAGCAAAAGGATTGCCAGATTGCAACGACAAACTGACACGTTGATACTGCATATACAAACGTAGCAAGCAAGTCCCCGCCACCAAGCCCACAGTAACGTTTAGTAATAAAGAAAATATTTGATAAAGCATGCGCCAAGTTTAGTGCTTCAAGATGATTGACAATTAAAGGGTTAATGACTAGGAAGTAAACCGTGCCTCTATCACCTGCTGCATCTCGCACTCTTGCGCATAACCGTAGTGTTCAATACCAAGGCTATCAACGTGATGATGGTCTTTGGGACATCGAAGGCCATCTGCGCGATACCAAACCCATGGTGTTTGATATTCCCGGAGAACATACTTGGCAACCGAATGAGCCTATCCATGACATGCATATACGCGTGACGGTGGATACCAATTTGGTGGTGCATGCGATCGAGGTCGCCATGAACCATGTTCCCCATGGTGAGTGCCCCAAAGCTGCATCGCCCATGCAAAAAATGGTGGGTACCTGTATGGCTAGAGGTTGGCGCAAAGCAATTGACTTGCACTTGGGCAACGAGCAAGGCTGCACCCACTTGCGTGAGTTGCTTTTTAATTTGGCGACTGCCGCATTCCAATCGATTCAAGGCACGTTTGCTGTGAAAGATGTCAATACACCACCACCGCATTTAGGGCGTTGTTTGGCTTGGGGATTCAATAGCCCCTTGGTCGAGCGTCGCTACCCCATGTTTTTTCAATGGCCTCAAAAGAAGCCCAAGCCATGAAAACTGCCATCCACCGCCATGCTTTGGTTTTGTTTTCTGGTGGGCAAGACTCGACAACCTGTTTGGCCCATGCATTGGCGCAATATGAACGCGTCGAAACATTGGCATTTGATTACCGACAACGCCATTTGGTGGAATTGACTGCGCGTGTGGAAGTGCTGGCGCAGATACGCGCCACATTCCCCCAATGGGCTGATAAGTTAGGGGAAGACCATTTGCTGGATCTTGGTGTGTTGGGTCAAGTGAGTGAGACATCTTTGACGCGCGATATGGCGTTTCAAATGGAGCAATCGGGCTTGCCCAATACTTTTGTGCCTGGCCGCAATTTATTGTTTTTGACCTTGGCGGCATCCCTGGCATATCGCCGCAATTTAGATGTGATCGTCACGGGCGTGTGTGAAACCGATTTCTCAGGCTACCCTGACTGTCGCGACGACACGATGAAGGCGATGCAAATTGCGCTGTCATTAGGAATGGACAGACGCTTGTTGATAGAAACCCCGCTGATGTGGATAGACAAAGCCCAAACATGGCAACTTGCGCATGACTTGGGTGAGCGCGCATTTGCAGGTGGTGGCGACAAGTTGGTGGATTTGATTGTGGAACACACCCACACTTGTTATTTAGGTGATCGCGAACATCGCCATGCATGGGGCTTTGGTTGTGAAACCTGCCCGGCTTGTGATTTACGGGCTAAAGGTTGGTTGCGCTGGAGGCGCTAAATTTGACAGCAAACTTTGCGGGGCTACCCATGGGTGCATCTTCAAACACCCATTGTTGGTTGTGAAACACGGCCACACTAGGCCGATGCGCCACAGATACCAATGCGCCATTGTGTGCATGGACCATGGCGAGTAATTTTTCATACATCGCTTGTTCCAACGCTTCGTCTAACGCGCTGGTGGCCTCGTCTGCAAATACCCAACGCGCTTGCTTGAGAAATACGCGTGCCATGGAGAGACGTTGTTGCTCGCCGCCAGAGAGTTGTTGGGTCCAGTGTCCTTCTTCATCCAACTTGTCGGTGAGATGCGAGAGATGTACGTCTATGAGTGCTTGCTTTAATTCTGCGTCGCTATGGATCGCATGCGTTTGCGGGTAAGTGAGTGCATCGCGTAACGTCCCTTGCGGAAAGTAAGGACGTTGGGGCATAAAGACAGTGCCTTCTGGCAAAGCAATATGCGGATAAGAAGAGTCAAGGCCTTCGGCTTGTACATAAGGCCAAATTCCCGCAAACACGCGGAGCAATGTGGATTTGCCGCATCCAGATGGGCCTCGAATCAAGATACGGTCGCTAGCATTGATTTGAAAGTGGGTGTGGTCGAGCAAAACTGCACCAGTGGGAAGGCTGATAGTGAGCGCAGGGGT
>CAYFLF010000201.1:0-3613 GCA_964343725.1 uncultured Bordetella sp. | reverse complement strand
GGGAACCCTGTGACCAATGGAATCAAGGCATTGCGAAACACATGGACCCACAACACCCTGCGCGTCGACAAGCCTTTGGCTCTGGCCGTCAACACATATTGCTTGCGAATTTCTTCCAGCATGGCGTTTTTGGTCAACATGGTGATGACGGCAAATGAACCCAGCACGCTGGCGGTCACGGGTAAGACGATGTGCCATAAATAGTCGGTAATGCGCTCCATCCAACCGAGTTGCGCCCAATTCGAAGATGTCAGTCCACGCAAGGGAAACCATTGCAACTGCCCGCCAAACACCACCAAGAGCATCACGCCCAAGACAAAACCTGGAATCGCATAGCCTGCCAAAACAATCAAACTTGTCACCGTGTCAAAACGTGATCCAGACCGCACGGCTTTGGCAACGCCCAATGGAACCGAGATGCAGTAACTCAAGAAGAATGTCCACAGCCCCAAACTAATAGACACCGGTAGCTTTTCTTTGATCAGCTGCCACACGTCCTTGGGGTAGAAAAAGCTTTTGCCTAAATCAAAACGCGCAAATTGCTGGACCATTTGCCAAAAGCGTTCGGGCGCTGGCTTATCGAATCCATAGAGGGCTTTGATTTCTTCAATGCGCGCCGCATCCACGCCTTGGCGGCCACGATAACCCGCACCAGCCGCCGCAGCGCCCTCACCGCCTCCGTCACGTCCCTGCAACTGCGACACCATTTGCTCCACTGGGCCACCAGGCACAAATTGAATCACGACAAATGTCAACAACAAGACGCCTAAAAGCGTAGGCACCATCAACAAGATTCGTTTAAGGATGTAACTGGTCATATCACTGCACCGCTGCTTTGCCAGCAGATAGATCTACACGGTTTTTGATGGTTGCCCACCAAATCGAAGTCGCCCAAGCCTCGGGCTGGTAATACCGCGGTGGGCGTGGTGGCATCTCGAAACGTCCATTGCGCCACGCCACGCGGTGCACGCCACCATACCAATGCGGCACGCTGTAGTGACCGTGCCGCAAAACGCGGTCCAAGGCGCGAAGTGCGGTTACCAGCTGCGGTCTGGTGTTAGCCGCTGTGACTTTTTGAAGCAAGGCATCGACAGCAGGGTCGTTAATGCCCATGTAATTAGCAGAACCCTCGGTTTGCGCGGCTTTGGAGCCAAAGCGCTCAAACAATTCTGTTCCAGGCGACTCTGAACCGACATTTCGGTTGCTGATGATCTCGAAATCAAACACATCGAGTCGTTTTTGTAAGACCGCAAAGTCAATCACCTTGTAATTGACCTTAAATCCCAGTTTTTCTAGATTTTTGGCATAAGGCGTCACCACCCTGCCCATAGAGCCCGAGTTGTCTAAAAACTCCAAAGTAAAAGGTTCACCTTTGGCATTGCGCAAGGCACCGTCGCGGTAAATCCAGCCAGCCTCGGCCAGCAGTTTCTTGGCGCGTCGCAAATGGTCTCGCAAGGTATGACCAGATGCTGGATCGATCGAAGTGACTGGCGGCACCGGCACGGTTTGGTTGAACACCTCAGGCGCGAGTTTGTCTCGCAGGGGAAGCAATAAGGCCATTTCAGCGGCATCCGGCAAACCCGTCGCTTCAAAATCGCTGCCCACAAAATAACCACGAACCCGCTGGTAGGCGTTGTAGAAGAGTTGGCGGTTGATCCATTCAAAATCGACAGCCAACCCAATGGCTTCGCGCACACGTACGTCTTGGAATTTTGCTAATCGCGTGTTTAACAAAAATCCTTGAAAGTCCCCTGCGTTGCCGTGCTTGAGTTCGCGTTTGATCAACTCGCCGTTGGCAAATTGCTTACCCGTGTAGCCCCTCGCCCATTCGCGGGCGATGAAGGACTGGATCAAATCGAACTCGCCCGCCTTAAAGCCTTCAAGTTGTGCTGTGTTGTCTTTGTAGAGTCGGTACGTGATGCGGTCAAAGTTGAACATGCCCACGCGCACATTGAGCTCGCGCCCCCAGTAGTCTGGGTTGCGGTCATAGCTGATATCTCTTCCAAAAACCGTGGTTCCCGCCACATAGGGACCACTGGCAATCGGAAATTCGGTGATGATTTTGTCAAACGGCTTGCGTGGAGCCCCTTCTTGTTGCCCCCAACGCGCGCTAAATACTGGCATCGCACCAACGATCAAGGGCAATTCGGGGTTGGGGCGTTTGAAATCAAAGCGCACCGTCCGAGTGTCCAAAACATTCACCCCCGCGACTTCTGCATAGAGCGTTCTAAATTGGGGAGCGGCCTCTTTGCTCACCAAGGTATCAAACGAGTGCTTGACGTCACTGGCGGTCACCGGATCGTGGTTGTTAAAACGCGCGTTGGCGCGAATCTTAAAAACCACCGATTTTTTGTCGGAGGCGACGCTGACGTCTTCTGCCAACAAACCATAGGCGGTGGTCGGTTCATCCATCGTGCCAACCAACAAGGACTCGAAGACCAATTGGCCCAATCCTGGTGCTGATGTGCCTTTGAGCGTGAAAGGATTGAATTTGTCAAAGCTTGTGACCCGTGAAGGCGGCACCAGCACCAATTCACCGCCTTTGGGTGCTTGTGGGTTCACGTATTCAAAGAATTTGAAGTTGGCGGGGTATTTGATGTCGCCAAATTGCGCGAACGCATGCGCTGCCCAGCAAGAAGGCAGCCACATAAAAGCCAGAAAAATAACAAAACCACGCATGCGACAATTCTGCAAGATTTTTTTGGAGTCAATCCGTGGGTACAAAAACTGGCTTTCTGTCTGGAAAAAAACTGCTCATCACCGGCGTTTTATCAAACCGCTCTATCGCATATGGCATCGCCAAAGCATGCCATGACCAAGGTGCTGAACTCGCTTTTAGCTACGTGGGTGAGCGTTTCAAAGAACGCATCACCGAATTCGCCGCTGATTTTGGCTCTACCTTGATATTTGACTGCGACGTCGCCAACGACCAACAAATCGACCAGTTATTCAAAGACTTGAGCCAGCACTGGCCTAGGTTTGATGGCTTTGTCCACAGCATTGGGTTCGCCCCCAAAGAGGCGATTGCTGGTGATTTCTTGGACGGACTTTCGCGCGAAGCCTTCCAAATCGCCCATGACATCAGTGCTTACAGCTTTCCGGCTATGGCCAAGGCGGCCTTGCCTTACCTTAACGACAAAGCTGCCGTGCTGACCCTTACTTATCTAGGCGCAATTCGCACCGTACCTAACTACAACACCATGGGCTTAGCCAAGGCGTCCTTGGAGGCCTCCGTGCGCTACTTGGCTGAATCTCTTGGCAGTCAAAACCGCGGATTGCGTGCCAACGGCATCAGCGCAGGCCCGATCAAAACCTTGGCCGCCAGTGGCATCAAAGGGTTTGGCAAGATTTTGAGCGTGGTGGCGGAGGCTTCACCTATCCGACGCAACGTCACCATCGAAGACGTCGGCAATGTGGCTGCGTTTTTGATGAGCGACTTGGCAGCGGGCGTGACCGCTGAAATTACCTACGTCGACGGCGGCTTTAGCCAAGTGGTGGGTGGAATTGCGGAACCCACTTAATTTGTAGACTTTTACTCTTTCACGCAATCAGCAAAGTAGCGTTTGACGCCATCGTCGCCCACTTCTTCCACCATGCCGTGGATATCGGTCTC
>CAYFLF010000200.1:0-3615 GCA_964343725.1 uncultured Bordetella sp. | reverse complement strand
ACGCACGCTTACCCTATGGCACCTTAAAAGACTTTGTACCGCTTGCGCGCACTGCCATGCAACCATTGGCCTTATTGGTCAATCCCCAATTGCCAGTGCGCAACTTAAAAGAATTCACTGACTATGTCGCTAGTCGTCCCGGACAAGTCAACTATGGTTCTGCAGGTAACGGCGGTATCAGCCATTTAGTCCCCGAAATGTTCAAGTCTGCCAGCGGACTTTTTATGGTGCACATACCCTATCGTGGCAGTGCTCCCGCATTCACAGACCTGATGGCAGGACAAGTGCAATTCATGGCCGAGAGCATTCCGCAAGCTGCCAATTACCACAAGCAAGGTAAGGTTCGCGCCTTGGCTGTCACTAGCCGCGAAAGAAGCCCTGCGCTACCAGACATCCCCACCGTACAAGAAAGCGGATTTAAAAACTTCGTGGTTGTGGGCTTTTACGGGTTCATGGCACCTGCTGGCACACCTAAAGAGGCTGTCGATGTTCTGAGCAACGCTTTTAAAACCGTGCTGAGTCAACCTGACATCAGTAAGCGCATGGTCGAGCAAGGCGCTGACCCTGCCTTTTTAGGGTCTGAAGATTTCAAAAAATTTCTGGCAGATGAACTACCTCGCTGGGCAGAGGTAGTCAAAAAATCTGGCGCTCGGATTGATTAATCAACAAGCGAAGTGGTTTACTTAGTAAATTCACCACCTTCCACAATCACATTCTCAACAATACCAGCGCCGTTTCTTCGGTTAGATGCGGCTGCTTTATATTCCTCTGACTCAAAACAATTCACAGCAGACTCAAAGCTCGGAAACTCAAGCACGACAAAACGCTTGAACACCTCTGGTCCCTCCATGATCTGAAATTTACCGCCTCGGGCTAATACCTTTGCACCGTATTTGGCAATGATGCCAGGCACTTGGTCCGTATATTTTTTGTAACTCACTGGGTCGTTGATCACACAGCGAGAAATCCAATAGGCTGGCATTTTTATTCCTTTAATTTGTATTAACTAACTACACCAATATTCCAAGGTACAAACTCGTGGTCGCCGAGTCCGAGTTCTTCACTTTTTGAGGGTTTACCTGAAGCAATATCACGTATCAAATCAAAAATACCTTGTGCCACCTCGGGCATGGTAGAAGTGCCGTCTAACAGCACGCCGCAATTGAAGTCCATGTCCTCGGTCAGGCGGTTGTACATAGGCGTGTTAGTTGCTAACTTGATAGAAGGTACTGGCTTGGCACCAAACATAGAGCCTCGGCCTGTTGTGAACAAAATCATATTGGCCCCACCTGCAATTTGGCCAGTGGCAGAACACGGATCAAATCCAGGCGTATCCATGAAAACAAAACCCTTGGCGTCGACAGGTTCTGCGTAACGATAAACCTCCATCAATCCAGTAGTACCACCCTTCATGGAAGAGCCTAAAGATTTTTCAAAAATATTGGCAAGTCCACCAACTTGGTTTCCAGGACTTACTGCGCCATTGATCTGCACATCACGGCCAGTTGAATACTCTTCTTTCCACCAACGTATTCGTTCGATGAGTTTCTCGCCTACCTCTTTGCTTCGCGCACGACGCGTCAGGGTATGTTCCACACCATAAATCTCAGGTGTCTCTGACAAGATGGCTGTACCACCGTGACGCACCAAGATATCCATCGCGGCACCTAAAGCAGGATTGGCCGTAATAGATGAAAACCCGTCAGAACCACCGCATTGCAATCCCACCTTGAGATGACTGACCGAAACCGTGGAGCGTCGCGCCTCATTGGCTTCAGGCAACATTGCCTCAACCGCTGCTACAGCCGCCTCAATTGTTTTACGCGTCCCCCCCTCTTCCTGCATGACAAAGGTATACAACTTAGGCCCTTGGCTCAATCCTTCTTGCTCCATCAAACCTTGCATTTGATTGCGCTCGCAACCAAGTCCAATGATCAAGACAGCAGCAAAATTTGGATTACGCGCAAATCCACCGATAGTTCGGCGCAATAGTTGCATCGGCTCACCACTCATCTCCATGCCACAACCTAAGCCGTGGCTCAAACCTACGACGCCATCAATGTGGGGATACTTGGCCAATCGATCACCCTTAAAGGCCTCGGCCACTTTGTGTACAACCGTTGCAGAACAATTGACGGTAGACAAAATGCCAATGAAATTACGGGTTCCTACATCTCCATTTGCACGCACGTAGCCTTCAAAGGTAGCTTGCTCATTGGGTGGAAGAATATCCGTAGGTACATAGTCTTTACCGTATGCGTAATCACGGTCAAATTCTTTGAATGAAACGTTGTGAGAGTGCACATAGGTACCAGCCGCAATATTGACTGCTGCAAAACCAATACAAACGTTGTATTTCAAGATAGCTTCGCCTGCATTGATATTGCGCGCAGCAATCTTGTGACCAGAGGGAACCTGGCTTCGGCAAACAATACCCTCTGAAGGGATATCCATTCCCATAGCCACATCGATACGCGCTACCACCACGTTGTCATTTGGGTGCAAGCGAATCACTGGTCCAGTAATTTTTTTCACATTCAAATCAATCATGCCCATATATCGGTCCTTAATAGTTATTTCATCTTCAGTACTTCAAAAGCCGCCTTGAGCCTTTGATCGTAATTTTGTCTCTCAAGCGTCGCTTTTTCTTTTGACCATTGCGTAAACCCAGCTCCTGCCTTCATGCCTGTCTTACCTTCAGCTATTTTGTCAGCTACACAACGCGCCAATACGTGGGTATTGGAGAGACTTGGGTAAATCTCTTCGGAAGCTCGGGCCATACTATCCCAACCCGAAATTTCTTTTTGTAATACAGGGCCAGCGGCTGCGTAACGAAAGCCAAAGCTAAAACGCACAGCAGTGTCGACATCTTCTGGAGAGGCAATGCCGCGATCAATCAAATCAAGTGCTTCGCGCATCAATGCATGTTGAATTCGATTCGCTAACAAACCTGGGATATCTTGCCGTACCAAAACTGGTTTTTTACCAGCTTGGCGGTAGAGATTGCAAACTGATTCACCGAGTTGCGGATCAGAGTCAACGCCTAATGCTACCTCTACCAACGGCACCAAGTGCGCAGGCATAAAGTAATGGGCATTGAACATTCGAGATCGGGTCTTTAACCCGTCCGCTAAACGACTGATCGGGAATCCTGAGCTATTGGTGCCAATGGGTATATGCGCAGGTACGCGAAGGTCTAGGTCTTGAAACAAAGCGCGCTTGATCTCAAAATTTTCTGTCACTGTCTCTATGACCCAAGCCACAGAGTTCCAGTTGTTCCAGGTATCTATAAGACCCACTTCGTGGGATAAATTACTCGAACCTTGATATCCAGAATTCTTCGCCAA
Source organism: uncultured Bordetella sp. (assembly GCA_964343725.1). Lineage (GTDB taxonomy): Bacteria > Pseudomonadota > Gammaproteobacteria > Burkholderiales > Burkholderiaceae_C > Limnohabitans. Next base: position 268 of record CAYFLF010000200.1, on the reverse strand, counting down.
TTCTTGCGCTTGACTCAAAGTGGATTGTGCTTTTTCTATTGATCGCCCCAACAAAACCAAAGGCATTCCAGCCTCGATGAAACCCGAAGCAATTCCCACTGCCATCGTGCCAGTACCAAGCACCACAATTGGTTGCGCAAAATTAGCAGTTGTCATTTGTCTGTTTGTACTTCATCAAAGGGACATCACATCATCAGTTTTACTGTAAATGAACTAGTGCTAAAAATATCCGAGAAGAATCCTAGTCATCCTCTACAGCGCTGATACC
>CAYFLF010000199.1:0-3673 GCA_964343725.1 uncultured Bordetella sp. | reverse complement strand
GCCACTTTGGTGCAAGCCGAAGACGAAATCATGCTCATCACCGACACCGGCGTTTTGGTGCGTACCCGCGTTGCCGAAATCCGCGAAATGGGCCGCGCCACGCAGGGCGTGATCTTGATTGGCTTGGACGATGGCGCCAAGCTCAGCGGTTTACAACGCATCGTCGAAAACGACGCCGAAGGTGACAACTCCGACAACGGCACATCCCCTGACGACCTTGCTTAAAACTATCTCTTTTGGGGAAACAGTTTGACCAAGCCACGCCCTTTCAACTTTTCTGCCGGACCTGCGGCCATTCCGCTGGAAGTGCTAGAGCTTGCTGCTGCCGAAATGACCGACTGGCACGGCAGTGGCATGGGCGTGATGGAAATGAGCCACCGCGGTAAAGAGTTCATCTCCATCTACGAGCAAGCCGAAGCAGACTTGCGTGAACTATTAGAGGTTCCTAGCAACTTCAAGGTTCTATTCATGCAAGGCGGTGGCATTGGCGAAAACGCCATCGTGCCGCTCAATCTCTCGCGCGGTGAAAAAGCCGACATCGTGGTCACAGGCAGTTGGAGCGAAAAGTCCTACAAAGAGGCTTCCAAGTATTGCCAAGTCAACCTTGCAGCCACTGGGGCTGAATCCAAATTCACCACCGTGCCTGCGCCAGCAAATTGGCAAATCAGCCAAAACACGCGCTACGTGCATGTGTGCACCAATGAGACCATCCACGGGGTGGAGTTCCACGAAATTCCAGATTTAAAAGCTTTGGGTTGCGATGCGCCGTTGGTGATCGACTTCTCATCCCACGTTTTGTCCCGTAGCGTCGATTGGTCCAGAGTCGGCCTGGCATTTGGCGGCGCACAAAAGAATGTTGGCCCTGCCGGCCTCACCTTGGTCATCGTTCGCGAAGACTTGCTAGGCCACGCCATGTCGGTTTGCCCCAGTGCGTTCAACTACACCACCGTGGCCGAACACGGCTCCATGTACAACACGCCACCAACCTACGGCATCTACATTGCGGGATTGACCTTTCAATGGCTCAAACGCCAAACCGAAGGTAGCCTCAAGGGCGTGGCCGCCATGGAGCAACGCAATATCGCAAAAGCCAAGTTGCTTTATGACTTTCTGGATGGATCGAGTTTTTTCAACAACCCCGTCGACAAGCACTACCGCTCACGCATGAACGTGCCTTTCTTTTTGGCAGACGCTTCGCGCAACGATGCTTTTTTGGCCGCAGCCAAGGCGGCAGGCCTGTTGCAACTCAAAGGCCACAAGTCGATCGGCGGTATGCGCGCCAGCATCTACAACGCCATGCCGTTAGAAGGCGTGCAGGCCTTGGTGGACTTTTTGCGCCAATTTGAAAAAACCCAAGCCTGACCCACAATCTGACTATGTCCACCTCACCCATACAGTCAGACGCTTTGGCCGCCTTGCGCGTGCAGATCGACCAACTCGATGCCGAGTTGTTACGCATATTGAACGCCCGCGCCAAAGTCGCGCAAGAAGTGGGGGACATCAAACGCGCTGAGGGCTCTCCTTTCTTCAGACCCGACCGGGTCTCGCAAGTGATTGAAAAAATCACCCAAGCCAATGCGGGCCCGCTTAAAAACGAACACGTTGCTTCGATCTGGCGCGAAATCATGTCCGCCTGTTTGGCCCTTGAATCGCCGCAGCGCGTGGCGGTGCTCGGGCCCCAAGGCACGTTTTGTGAGCAAGCGGCCATTGAGTTTTTTGGCAGTGCTGCCAATCTCATTTATTGCGCCAACTTTGACGAAGTCTTCCACGCCACCGCCGCGGGAACCGCCCAGTACGGCGTGGTCGGCATGGAGAACTCGACCGAAGGTGTCGTGGCCCGCTCCCTAGATTTATTCTTGCGCTCCCCCGTGCATGTGGTGGGCGAAGTCAGCTTGATGGTTCGCCACAACTTGCTGCGTCAAATCAACAGCGACCAAGGCGTCGAGGTAATCTTGGCCCATCCCCAAGCTTTGGCCCAATGCCAAGGCTGGTTATCACAACATTTACCTTTGGCCGAACGCCGTGCGGTGTCAAGCAATGCCGAAGGCGCACGACTCGCAGCGACCAACCCCGCATGGGCAGCTTTGGCCAGCGAGCGTGCCGCGAGCCAATTTGGTTTGCACATCGTGCACCACGCCATACAAGACGAGGCCTACAACCGCACGCGTTTTGCGGTGATTGCTCTGCCCCAAACCTTGGCCACCCCACCCGCTTCAGGTCATGACTGCACCAGCTTGGTGGTGTCCGTGCCCAACCGTCCTGGTGCCGTGCATGACTTGTTGGTGCCACTCAAAAACAATGGCGTTTCGATGACGCGCTTTGAGTCACGTCCCGCTAAATCTGGCCAGTGGGAGTACTACTTCTATATTGACATCCAAGGCCATGTGTCTCAACCCCATGTGGCGGCGGCTCTTGAGGAGTTACAAGGCCTGTGCGCGTTTTACAAAGTATTGGGCTCTTATCCCATCTCTGAGTCTTGAACATCTTGTTACCAAGATGGTCGCCCCCTTGTTAGTTGCTTGAGATTTTGACCGCCATGACATTCCAAAAACTTGCTGTGATCGGCTGCGGCCTGATGGGCGGCTCGTTTGCGCTTGGGCTGAAACAGGCTGGAATTGTGAAAAACATTGCGGGGTTTAGCGCCTCAGAAAAAACCCGCCAACGCGCCCAAGAACTCCAAGTGATCGACGTTGCCTGCGACAGCGTGGCGCAAGCAGTTCAAGGCGCAGACCTCGTCTTACTCGCAGTTCCCGTCAGCGCCACCCGCCAAAGCTTGCAAGCAATCGTGCCTGCTTTATCACCCAACGCATTGCTGATGGACGTGGGTTCCACCAAATGCGATGTTGTCGCAGCTGCCCGCGAAACCCTGGGTGAGCGCCTGTCGTGCTTTGTGCCTGCCCATCCGATAGCGGGCAAAGAAGTCGCTGGTATTGAACATGCTGAGGGCGATCTCTACCAAAACCGTCGCACCATCCTCACGCCTTTGCCTGAAACAGGCGCCAAACAGATGGAACAAGCACAAGCGGTCTGGCAGGCATTGGGAAGCACGGTCTTCACCCTCACACCCGAGGACCATGACGCGACTTTTGCGGCTGTGAGCCATTTGCCCCACTTGTTGGCTTTTGCGGCTGTCAATGGACTGATGGCGCAAGCGCAAGGTGAAGATTTCTTGCGGATGGCTGGCCCAGGATTTAGAGATTTCTCGCGCATTGCGGGCAGCGATCCAGCAGTATGGCGGGATATCTTGAGCGCAAACCAAGCAGAGGTGCTCAGCCAGATGGGCTATTTCAAACAGGCTTTGACGCAATTGGAAGATGCACTCAAAAGCCAAGACACGCAGGCGCTTCAATCCCTGATTACAAAAGCTAGCCAAGTGCGTAGCCAGTGGAAGTTACAGGCTAAGGACGCGACCAACTTGGCGTCAGACGCTTGAGGTTTGCTTTGTTGCGTCTCACCACTCGACTTCACCGCTTTTAAGAATGTTCTCCACCGAGTTCTTAGACCTTCCGCCCCTGCAAAGTGCTTCAGGCACGATCACCTTGCCTGGCTCCAAAAGCATTTCGAACCGGGTGCTCTTGCTGTCGGCCCTTTGCCAAGGCACCACGGTGGTCCACGACTTGCTCGATTCAGACGACACCCGCGTCATGCTCGCGGCGCTTCGCCAGCTGGGATG
>CAYFLF010000198.1:0-3682 GCA_964343725.1 uncultured Bordetella sp. | reverse complement strand
CGGCGTCAGTGATATACAAAGGCTTGGGGTACATCGGCACTTGGCACCTAAAGACATGCGACATACGCCGCCCCGTGCGCAAACCAGGTTGCATGACCACCGCATGGATCAACTCATCGGTATGCAAACTGCCTTTCATCAAGGCTTCTAATTTTTTATCAGCGGCCATTTGTGCTGCCATATCGGCAGCGGCATGGCTGTGTGGCACATCAATCACCGTAGCCGCACTGATGTCGATATTTGCTTGGGCAGCTAGTGCACGCAGTTTTTTCTCAGGCGCAATCAAGACTGCTTTGATCAATCCAGCATGGTGGGCATCCATAGCACCTTGCAAAGATTCTTGGTCACAAGGATGCACAACACCGCACACGACCGCCTCTAAATTAGCGCCTAAATTCAATAAGTGCGTATGCTGGCTAACGGGGTCAAAGACGCTAATGGCCGGTGCATGAATACGTGGGATGCGTAATTTTTTAGTTGGCGCCAATACGCGCGCAGAACCAGACAAGACGCGCTCGTCTTTTTGATTCACCAAGGCGCACTCTAGTTCAATCGCTTTTTTATCATCGTGCTTGGCCGAGCAAGTGACGGTAACGGTCAACGAATCGCCTATGCGTACAGGACGGCTAAACCGTAAATTTTGTTCAAGGTAAATCGTTCCAGGCCCAGGAAACACCGTACCTAAAACCGTGGATATCAAAGAACCCCCCCACATACCGTGGCCAATCACGCCGTGAAACAAGGTGTCATTGGCGTATTCAGGATCCAAGTGCGCAGGGTTGGTGTCGCCCGAGACAGCCGCAAATGCTTGGATATCCGCCATGGTCAATGTACGCTGTATGGAGGCTGAGTCGCCTACATCAATTTCTTCATAGGGATAGTTTTCAAGCCATTCGTCTTTTGCGTCGTGGGTTGTATTGGTGATTTTTTTCATACGTTCTCTCAAGCCATTGCGTGGCTACCAGCGTCTACATAAATGGTTTGCCCTGTCATGCCAGAAGAGGCATCTGCACACAAAAAAGTAGCCAAATGGGCAATTTCGTCTAGGGTGACCAAACGTCCGAGTGGGGAACGTTTGATATTTTGCTCGATCAATGTTTCAAATGATTCGATGCCAGACGCCGCACGTGTGCGGATGGGGCCAGGCGACACCGCATGGACGCGCAGACCTTGGGGTCCTAACTCCATCGCCATGTAGCGCACCAAAGACTCTAAAGCTGCTTTAACTGGGCCCATCAAACCGTAATGCGGTACTACTTCATTTGCCCCCAGATAACTCATGGTGATCAAACTACCACCTTGGGGCATATGGGGCGCGCATAACTTCGCCAAGGACGCAAAAGAATGGCAAGACACTTCCATGGCACGCGAGAAACCAGCCGATGAGGTATCCACCACTTTGGCATGCAAATCTTCTAAAGGTGCCCATGCAATTGAATGGATCACAAAATCAAGATGCCCCAAATGGCTTATGGCTGTATCCACCAATTCAGAAAGTGCCTGCGGGTTTTCTACATCGCAATTGACAAGGTGTATGCCCAACGGTTTCGTCAATGGCTCCACATAGGTGCGCGCTTTGTCATTCAGACACGTTGCCACTATGTCAGCACCTAAAAGATGGGCTGCGCGTGCACATCCCCAAGCAATGCTGTGGTCATTGGCTATGCCCAATATCAATCCCTTTTTACCTTGCAAACTCAAAGGCGATGCAGGCAAGTTAGTTTGCAAATCAGACATGGGCACTTTCTATTAAAAATTTAATCTTCATAACGTGTCATCACATATTCACCGGGTGCATCACAGAGAACCGAACTTGCCGTGATTTTGGGAGCTTGCACCATCGTTGAGCTGTGCTTGGCTAGCCATGCACTCCAAGCAGTCCACCAAGAACCTTGGTGCTGAGGGGCTTGTTTAAACCAGTCATCTGGCTCTATCCATGCATCGCCTTTGGCGCGATGTTTCATTTGGTAATCGCGATGGGGATGACCAGGCTCAGACACGATGCCTGCATTGTGCCCGCCAGAGGTCAATATAAACGTGGTGTCTGTATCGGTTGTCAAATGAATTTTATAAACCGAACGCCAAGGCGACACATGGTCTCTGATGGTGCCCACGACCATCAGTGGTGCTTGTATGTCCATCAAAGCCACGGATGTTTTGTGGACACGCAAGTGCCCTTCTGCCAATGCGTTATTGAGAAACAAAGAGGTTAAATATTCGCCGTGCATATGCTCAGGTAAACGCGTGACATCTCTGTTCCAGCTCATCATGTCATTGGTGATCTCATCTTGTCCAAGCAAATACCGCTGGGTACTTCGCGACCAAATCAAATCACGCGGATTCAAAAATCGGAAAGACTCCGCCATTTGTTTGCCAGTCAAATAGCCTGTCTTTGCCATTTCTTTGCGTAGGTTTTTGACTTGATCATGGTCAATAAAAACACCAATCTCACCTGGCTCGGTGAAATCGGTTTGAGCCGCTAGCAATGTCACGCTGGCTAATTCAGGCAATGGATGGGCATAGTCGTAAGCTTTTGCCATCAACGCAGCCACAATGGATAGGAAGGTTCCGCCTAGACAGTAACCCATGCTATGCACTTGCTTGGCTTTGGTGTGTTTGTGAACTTGCGCCAAAGCCTCCATGACGCCATCGAGCAAGTAATCGTCTAAGCCCAAATGACGCAACTGTTCATCTGGATTACGCCAAGAAATAATAAAAACACTAAAGCCTTGTTCAACCAAGTAACGCACCATGGAGTTTTGCGGAGATAAATCCAAGATGTAGTACTTCATGATGCAAGAGGGCACTATCAACAAAGGCTCTTTGTGCACTTGCTCAGTTTGGGCTTCGTATTGAATCAACTCGATCAATTCATTGCGAAATACTACTTTTCCTGGCGTTACTGCCACATCACGGCCAGGCTCGAATGGCAATGGATTTTCACCAATTGGAATAGCGTGCGTTTTATGCGCAAAAGCCTCGCGTTGGTCTTGCCAATAATTTTGCAGACCCTTCAACCAAGACATCCCCATGCTATCAATGCCCTGGCGCATGACTGCAGGATTGGTCAAAAGCCAATTGGAGGGCGATAAAGACTCTAGGGCATGCTGCCCAAAGAAATTCACCAATTGCTGGTGGTGCGTGGACACCCCATCGACTTGAGATGCTTCATGCCACCACTTCTCTGTGGTTTTAAAGTTATCTTTCAATACCTTATATGGCCATTGCGACCAGGTGGGGTCTTTGAATCTTGGATCTGTTTCAGGCTCGGCACCAATGGAGTCAGGCGTGATGCTGTGCATCGAATTTTGTAGCGCAGCCTGAAAAAAGGTCCACGCCTGCTGAGAGCGCAAGATTTGCTCGCCAGGTGAACTGGCCAAGTGCATCAACCAATCTCCAAACGCCAAAGTGATAGCAATAGGGGACATGCCTTGCGTCAGGTCGGAAATCTTCTCGTCAAAGAATTGGTCCACTAATTTCGCAAAAGCTTTCATTTCTGTCGCTGGATTCTGCTCTGTCGTCATTTTTGAGATCTCGCTATTCACATATTGGGTTCCATGCTAGGCGCAATTCTTGACGAAACGCCTACAGAAAGCTCAAAAAACCGTCAAAGAAAACACTTTTTGATACATCTCAAGTGACGCCCAATCATTTTTTCTTAATGCGAGACATCTCATCTCTA
>CAYFLF010000197.1:0-3746 GCA_964343725.1 uncultured Bordetella sp. | reverse complement strand
GTCGGCTCGGCATTTCCTGCCAGCGAAGCGGGTAAAGCGCTTTCTGGCTACAACTTGGTGTTGTTCTTGGGCGTTTTTTGTGTGCAGTGGGGCTTTGGCTTGCTGGTCGACATGTTTCGTAATTTCGGATTGGAGCAAGTCGCATCCTTCCAGTTCGCCATGGCCGTGTTTTTGATTTTGTGCATGGTGTCTTACCTTCATTTTGTTCGACATAAGACACAGCGTTGATAATGCTGGCCTGCGCGCCTAAACCATGAGCAATACGATTTTCATCATCGCCCACGCACCGCTTGCCAATGCATTGCGTGATTGCGCCATGCATGTCTATCCTGAATGTGCTGGTGAGATCATTGCTCTAGACGTCCTGCCCGATGCCCAACCTGAAGAGACCTTGCGTCAAGCCAAACTTGCACTTGAACATGTGACTCAAAACGGCTTGTTGGTGTTAACCGATATTTTTGGTGCAACCCCAGCCAACGTGGCGCAAAAAGTGGTGGATGCCCACCAAGCCAAGTTGATTGCGGGGGTGAATGTGCCCATGCTGTTTCGGGCTGTTTGCTATCGCCAAGAGTCTTTGGACGACTTGGTCGCAAGGGCCTTGGCGGGTGGCACCCAAGGCGTGATGCAAGTGGCCATGCCTGCACCACAAGTTCAAACCTCTCGTTCTTATGATCACAAAAACTATCACCATCAGCAATAAATTGGGCTTGCATGCCCGTGCATCCGCCAAGCTCACCAAAGCCGCTAGCGGATTTCCTTGCAACGTTTGGATCAGCAAAGGCGATCGCCGCGTCAATGCCAAAAGCATCATGGGCGTGATGATGTTGGCCGCTGGTATCGGAAGCGACGTCACGCTCGAAACGGACGGCGAGCAAGAAGAAGCGGCTATGGACAATTTGGTGAATTTGTTCAATGACAAATTTGGCGAAGGCGAGTAATTAGCCATGAGCTTTTCTATCCACGGACTTGCTGTAGCCAGAGGTATCGCCATTGGGCGCGCCGTGCTGGTCGCTTCAAGCCGCGTGGACGTGGCGCATTACTTCATCGATGCACAACAGGTGAGTGAAGAACTCAAGCGTCTCGGATTGGCCAGAGACGCTGTCAAAGCAGAGTTGCAAGAGTTGCATGACACCTTGCCCAAAGATTCCCCGCCAGAACTCAGTGCGATTTTGGAAGTGCATCTCATGCTCTTGCAAGACGAGATGTTGGCCGATGGCGTCACCCACTGGGTGAAAGACCGTTTCTACAACGCCGAATGGGCGCTCACTTCGCAACTCGATGTTGTCACGCGTCAATTTGATGAAATGGATGACGCCTATCTACGTGAACGTAAGGGTGACTTAGAGCAAGTGGTCGAGAGAATTCTGCGCCACATGAAGGGCGACGTGCAAATGACGCCTCATCCTGCGCAACGTCGGCCAATGTCAGCGCGTCAGCAAGACCTGTTGTTAGAAGACCAAATGGATGTGCCTTTGGTCTTGGTGGCGCATGACCTCTCTCCTGCTGACATGTTGCAATTCAAGCAAAGTGTGTTCACGGGTTTTGTGACCGATGTGGGCGGCAAAACTTCACACACCGCCATCGTGGCGCGAAGTTTGGATATTCCAGCAGTAGTAGGTGCTAGAACCGCTAGCCAGTTAATACGTCAAGATGATTGGATCATCATTGATGGTGATGCAGGTGTGGTGTTGGTCAACCCTTCGCCCATCATCTTGGCTGAATATGGATTCAAGCAACGCCAAGCTGAAGTCGAGCGAGAACGCCTTTCTCGTTTAAAACACACGCCCGCTGTGACGCTCGACGGTCATAAGGTCGAATTACTCGCCAATATTGAAATGCCCGAAGATGCAGTGGCCGCATTGGGGGTTGGCTCCTTGGGCGTGGGTTTATTCAGGAGCGAATTTTTGTTCATGGGCCGGGCCGATAACTTGCCTGATGAAGAAGAACAATTCTTAGCCTATCGCAAAGCGGTAGAAGGTATGAAGGGTCTACCTGTCACCATTCGAACGGTAGACATTGGTGCTGACAAGCCGCTAGACCGCTCTCATAAAGACGAAGATCACCTCAATCCCGCACTTGGTTTGCGTGCGATTCGATGGAGCCTGGCAGACCCCGATATGTTTTTGACGCAACTGCGTGCCATATTGCGTTCGGCGTCACATGGACAAGTGCATTTGCTCATCCCCATGCTGGCGCACGTACAAGAAATCAAGCAAACCTTGGATTTGCTGGACAAGGCCAGACGACAACTCGATGCGCGAGGCGAAATGTACGGTCCCTTAAAGATTGGCGCCATGATTGAAGTGCCAGCCGCTGCGTTGATGGTCAAAACATTTTTGCGTTACTTCGACTTCTTATCGATTGGTACCAACGATTTGATTCAATACACCTTGGCGATTGACCGCGCAGACGAGTCGGTGTCGCACTTGTATGACCCGCTACACCCTGCGGTACTGCGCTTGGTAGCAGACACCATCTCCGAGAGCAATGCCCAAGGCAAAAGTGTCTGCGTGTGTGGCGAAATGGCGGGGGACCCGAGCTTGACCCGTTTATTGTTGGGCTTAGGCTTGCGTAGTTTTTCTATGCATCCCACCCAACTGCTGGCAGTCAAGCAAGAGATCCTGCGCGCAGATGTCAAGCGCTTGGTGCCTTGGGCGCAGGGCGTGCTCGAGAGCGACAACCCAGCCGAAGCCGTGCTGGTTTAAGCCTCTGCCGTAAATCCAATCGACTTGACCAGCGGACCCCATTTGTCCGTGTCGGCTTTGAGGCGCGCTGCCAACTCTGCTGGCGTTGATGACTGCGCCTCTAGGCCCATGGTGGCTAATCCGTTCACAGTTTCAGGCGCGGCCAAAGCGGTGCGCAGCGCGGTGTTGAGTCGGTTCAGAATGTCGTTGGGCGTTTTGGCAGGCAAGTAAAAACCAAACCACTCGTTGAACACAAAGTCCTTGATGCCTTGTTCAATCAAGGTGGGCGTGGTGGGAGCAAACTGGCTGCGCTTGGCACCCGATGCTGCTAGCAAGCGGCACTTTCCGGCAGCCACGTGTTGGGTGAATTCGCCAATGGGCCCGGAGACGGCGGCGATTTGCCCGCCGATCATGTCCAAGATAGCAGGCTGGGTGCCGCGGAAAGCCACATGGTTGAGTTCGAAGTTGGCATATTTGCCAAGCAAAGCGCCAATAAAGTGAGGTGTAGAGCCAGCGGCAGGTGAACCAAAGTTGGCGAGTTTGGGATTAGCCTTACACCACGCAATAAAGTCGGGGATGGATTTAACGGTTGCAGGCACCATAGGCCCTACAGCAAAGCCGAAATCAAAAATACATCCCAATGAGACAGGCATTAAATCGTTGACGGGATCGTAGGGCAGTTTTTTGTAGATGTGGGGATAGATACCGAGCATCGACATTGGTGTTTGCAAAACCGTCGTACCGTCTGGCGCGGCATTGCGAACAAACTGAACGGCGATTTGTCCGCCTGCGCCTGTTTTGTTTTCAACAAACGCTGCTTTGGCGTAACTGCTAGGGGCAATTTTTTCAGAGACACGGCGACAAAGCGCGTCGGATGTACCGCCTGGTGGGAAGCCCGTAATGATTTTCAAACTCTCGAAGGCTTGAGTTTGGCTCCAAGCGTTACGTCCTATAGCGCCCAATAAAGTGGTGAGCGCTCCGAATTGCAAAACATCGCGACGGGAGGTAGTCATTGGCAAATCCTTTGTTCAAAAAGCAAAACACGGATTCTCATTGCGCCAA
>CAYFLF010000196.1:0-3797 GCA_964343725.1 uncultured Bordetella sp. | reverse complement strand
GTGGTGCGCGTGGGCCCTGAGCAAAGCTTTGTGGTGGCCGATGTCCCTGGCTTGATTGAAGGCGCGTCCGATGGTGCTGGCTTGGGCCATCAATTTTTGCGGCACTTGCAACGCACCCGTTTGCTCTTGCATCTTGTCGATATTGCGCCCTTTGATGACGCGGTTGACCCAGTGGCGCAAGCCAAGGCGATCGTGAACGAACTCAAAAAATACGACAAAGCCTTGTACGACAAACCACGTTGGTTGGTTTTGAACAAACTCGACATGGTCGGTGCCGACGAGCGCGCGAAGGTTGTGGCGGACTTTGTCAAACGCTTTAAATACAAAGGCCCTGTCTATGAAATCTCTGCCCTCACGCGCGAAGGTTGCGAGCATTTGATCAAAGACATTTACAAGCACATCCAAGCCCAACAGGTGTCGGAGCAGGCTCCAGCCTATGTCGATCCACGTTTTGTCGAGCAAGCATGACAACTGAGACACACACGATCTTGCGAGACGCACGACGCATCGTGGTCAAGGTCGGCTCTAGTTTGGTGACCAACGAAGGCCGTGGCTTGGACGAGCAGGCCATTGGCGAATGGTGTCGCCAACTCAGCGCCTTGTTGCGCGATGGGCGAGAACTCATCATGGTCTCGAGTGGCGCGATTGCAGAAGGCATGAAGCGCTTGGGCTGGCAGCAACGTCCCCACGCCTTGAACGAATTACAAGCCGCTGCTGCGGTCGGACAAATGGGTTTGGCGCAAATGTACGAAACCCAATTGCGACTCCACGGTTTAGGCTCCGCCCAAGTGCTGTTGACGCATGCTGACCTGGCCGACCGCGAGCGTTACCTCAATGCCCGCTCCACCTTGCTCACCTTGCTCAGCCATGGTGTGCTTCCCGTGATCAATGAAAACGACACAGTCGTCAACGACGAGATCAAATTCGGTGACAACGACACCTTGGGCGCTTTGGTTGCCAACTTGGTTGAGGCGGATGCACTCATCATCCTCACCGATCAAAAAGGCCTCTACAGCACAGACCCGCGGGTAGATCCAGCGGCGACTTTCGTGCACACCGCGCGTGCGGGCGATGCTCAACTTGAAGCCATGGCGGGCGGCGCAGGCTCGAGCATTGGCAAGGGCGGCATGATCACCAAAATCTTGGCGGCCAAACGGGCGGCAGGTTCGGGTGCGTCGACCGTCATCGCTTGGGGTCGCGAGAAAGATGTTCTATTGCGTCTAACCAAAGGCGAATCGATCGGCACCTTGTTGGTCGCACCCACTCAAAAACAACAAGCGCGCAAACAGTGGATGGCCGATCACTTGCAGTTGCGAGGTTCGATCACCGTCGATAAGGGGGCAGTCGACAAAGTGCGTCAAGAGGGCAAAAGTCTTTTGCCCATCGGCATGACCGCCGTCGAGGGCGAGTTCTCGCGCGGAGAAGTCATCGCCATATTGGATCCGCAGGGTATAGAGATTGCGCGTGGCCTGGCCAACTATGCCAGCGCCGAAGCCCGTTTGATTTGTCGCAAGCCCTCAGGCGAGATCGAGGCTTCTCTTGGCTACGTTGCTGAACCTGAGATGGTGCACCGCGATAACTTGGTGCTCAGTCTTATTCCGTAGACCTGTTCGCTGTATTGGGGTCGGGCTCGAAAGTGCCACCAGGCGGCAACTCCATCGTGAACGACATGCCGAACTGTTTGGAGACAGAAAACTCAGTTGTGATGGACGTGCCATGTCGCGTTTGACGCGTGCGCACATCAAACCGCGGCAAGAATCGCGACAACTCGGTGAGCGCCATTTCATACACACCGCGCTTGAACTCCACCACCACATCGAGCGGCACCCAGTAATCGTTCCAACGCCATGCGTCGAACTCAGGGTGGTCGGTGGCGCGCAGATTCATGTGGTGGTCGGGCACCACCATCTGTAGCAAAAACCATATTTGCTTTTGGCCTTTGTAAAAGCCACGCGCATCGCGTCGAACATACCGATCTGGCACCTCATAGCGCAACCAGTCGCGGGTACGGGCCACGATACGCACGTGCTCCGGTAAGAGCCCCACTTCTTCTTGCAGTTCGCGAAACATCGCCTGCTCGGGCGTTTCACCGCGGTCGATGCCGCCTTGTGGAAACTGCCAGCTGTGGGTGCGGATGCGTTTGCCCCAAAAAACCTGATTTTTCTGGTTGAGCAAGATGATGCCGACGTTGGGTCTGAACCCTTCTCGGTCAAGCATAATCAAACCTCAAATTTTTTCAATTGCATCCATTATGCACAGCCACGCTGTGCTGACCTCGGGATTCACCCTGATAGTTACTCTTTTCGTTACTCTGATTGCGCGCGCATGAAAGCCTCCCAGTTTCATATTTCCACCCTCAAAGAAGCCCCTGCTGATGCAGAAATAGTCAGTCACCAACTCATGATGCGCGCGGGCCTCATCAAAAAACTCGGCGCTGGAATCTACAACTACATGCCCATGGGGCTGCGGGTCATCCGAAAAATTGAGGCCATCGTGCGCGATGAAATGAACAAAGCGGGCGCGGTCGAACTCACCATGCCTGTGGTGCAACCCGCTGAGCTTTGGCAAGAAACGGGACGCTTTGAAAAAATGGGCCCCGAGTTGTTGCGCATCAAAGACCGCCATAGCCGTGACTTTGTGGTGCAACCCACGAGCGAAGAAGTCATCACCGACATCGCCCGCCAAGAAATTCGTAGCTACAAGCAACTACCTAAAAACTTCTACCAAATCCAAACCAAGTTTCGTGATGAGCGTCGCCCCCGTTTTGGGTTGATGCGTGGGCGCGAGTTCACCATGAAAGACGCTTACAGCTTTGACCGCGACATGCCTTCCGCCAAAGCCAGCTATCAAGTCATGGCCGACGCCTACCGCAAAATCTTTGACCGATTTGGTTTGCAATACCGCGCGGTGGCCGCAGACAGTGGCGCCATCGGTGGCGACTTGAGTGAAGAGTTTCAGGTCATGGCCGCCACTGGTGAGGATGCGATCGTCTATTGCCCACAAAGCGACTACGCGGCCAATATGGAAAAGGCCCAAGCTTTGGCTCCCACCCATTCTCGAGGTGCTGCAACGGCCACACTCACCCAAACCGCAACACCAGACAAAAGCACTTGCGAAGACGTCGCCGCGTTTCTCAAGGTGCCACTCAGCACCACTGTCAAATCGTTGGTATTGGCCACAGACGCACTCGACGAGAAGGGCGAGGTCGTCAAGACGACGGTTTGGTTGTTGTTGGTAAGAGGCGACCACGACATGAACGAAGTCAAAGTCGGCAAGTTGCCAGGATTTGAAGGCGGCTTTCGCTTCGCCACGCTCGCAGAAATTGAATCGCACTTCGGTTGCAAGCCAGGCTACTTAGGCCCCGTCAAGTTACAACAAGCTTTGAAAGTAGTGGCCGACCGCGATGTAGCCGTGATGCACGACTGGATTTGTGGCGCCAACGTGGTGGACTTCCATTACACAGGCGTCAACTGGGGCCGTGACCTGCCTGAGCCCGACTTAGTGGCCGACATTCGCAACGTGGTTGCAGGCGATGCCTCGCCAGACGGCAAGGGCGCCTTGGCGATTGAGCGTGGCATCGAAGTGGGACATGTGTTCTATTTAGGCACCAAATACTCCAAAGCGATGAACGCCACATTCTTGGACGAAAACGGCAAACCGCAGTTCATGGAAATGGGTTGTTACGGCATTGGCATCACCAGACTGCCCGCCGCAGCCATTGAGCAAAACCATGACGCCAAGGGCATCATCTGGCCCAATGCGATTGCGCCTTTTACGGTGGTGATTTGTCCAATCGG
>CAYFLF010000195.1:0-3798 GCA_964343725.1 uncultured Bordetella sp. | reverse complement strand
TGGATGAACCGCGAAGCGCTACAACTCACCGCTGAATTAAAGCGCGCGGTGTATTTCAGCCGTTCGCGCAACAAGCTGTGGTTCAAAGGCGAAGAGTCGGGCCACATGCAAACTGTGCACGATATTCGCATCGACTGCGATAGTGACGTCGTCTTGCTCAAGGTGACGCAAGAAGGTCATGACCCAGGGATTGCTTGTCATACGGGACGTCACAGTTGCTTTTACCAACGCCTAGAAGGCGATGCGTGGCAAACATGCGAACCAGTGCTCAAAGACCCCGAATCTATTTATAAATAAACACCATGTCTTCCAACCCAACCCCTACCTCAGACACGTTGACGCGGCTTGCCGAAGTCATCGAATCGCGTAAACCAGCCAATGGCGGCGATCCTGAGAAAAGTTATGTAGCCCGACTGTTACGCAATGGTCCCGATGCATTTTTAAAAAAAATCGGCGAAGAAGCTACGGAAACCGTGATGGCAGCCAAAGACATCGACAACGGAGGCGACTCTGCCAAATTAGTCAATGAAGTGGCTGACCTGTGGTTTCACACCATGATCGCGCTGTCCTATTACGGGCTAACGCCAACCGATGTGGTTGATGAGCTTGCGCGGCGCGAGGGTTTGAGCGGTTTGGAGGAAAAAGCTTTGCGCAAAGCGAAACAACGAGAGGACGGCGAGGACTAATATGCAAGACGCGAACTGTATTTTTTGCAAGATCATCGCGGGCCAAATTCCCTCGCGCAAAGTCTATGAAGATGACGAGATATTTGCATTTCATGACATCAACCCATGGGCGCCTGTGCATTTCTTGATCATTCCTAAATTACACATTCCCTCTTTGGCGCAATTGGAGCCCGCGCACGAAGCATTGATTGGCCGCATGGTGGGCTTGGCGCCCAAACTGGCACTTCAAGAGGGCGCAAACCCATACCCTGAAGGGGGTTTTAGGCTAGTCACCAATACTGGCAAAGAGGGCGGACAAGAAGTACACCATTTGCACTGGCATGTGATGGGTGGTCCGCGCCCTTGGTTGCGTGGCTGATTAGAATTAGCCTAATTGTTTAGGAGTTTCGTATGGGTTCGTTTTCGCTTTGGCACTGGTTGATCGTGCTCGTGATCGTGATGTTGGTCTTTGGTACCAAGAAGCTGCGCAATTTGGGCTCAGACTTGGGTGGTGCCGTCAAAGGCTTCAAAGACGGTATGAAAGATGGCAGTGCACCTCCAGAAGATAAACCTGCTACGCCTGCGCCTGCAGTAGGCGGCACCGCTTCCGCGACTGAAAAAAATACCATCGACGTAGAAGTCAAACACAAGTCTTAAGACCTGTGTGATCGTGCGCTGTGATTGATCTTGGCATTTCCAAAATGGCACTGATTGGTGCCGTGGCTTTGGTCGTCATTGGCCCTGAGAAGCTACCAGCGGTCGCGCGCACCTTGGGTGCACTGATCGGCAAAGCCCAACGCTATGTGGCCGATGTCAAAGCCGAAGTCAATCGTTCCATGGATTTGGAAGAGCTCAAGAAAATGAAAGACAGCGTGGAGAACGCTGCCCGCGATGTTCAATCCTCTGTTCAGACCGCCAGTAACGCGTTTGAAAAAGACTGGGCCGATACAACAGCGCAATTAACTGGCGAGAGTTGGGCTGCTAATGTCACGACACCCGTCCCCGAATACCAAAACCCCAAGAAAAAATGGCGCTTAAAGCGTGGAGCGACTCCCCATTGGTACAAGGCCCGCACTGGCGTTCGGACCAAGGCTTTGTCTAGCGCAGCACGCGTTGCAAGATTTCGCCCCAATGTAAAACCGAATGTCTGACAGCCCACCACAAGACGAGCTCGCGGGCAGCGAGCAGCCGTTCGTTCAGCATCTGGTTGAACTCCGTGACCGTCTGATCAAAGCTTGTATTGCGATCGGTGTTGCCGCGGTGGCGTTGTCAATTTTTCCAGGACCCGCGTCGCTCTACGACATTTTGGCCGCACCCTTGATCGCACAACTTCCGTCTGGAGCTACTCTGATCGCTACATCGGTGATCTCGCCGTTTTTAGTGCCACTCAAAATTTTGTTGATGACGGCATTTCTATTGGCTTTGCCAGTGGTGTTGTATCAAATGTGGGCTTTTGTGGCCCCTGGTTTGTATTCACACGAAAAAAAACTGGTCCTGCCATTGGTGGTTTCAAGCACGATACTGTTTTTTATCGGTGTCGCGTTTTGTTACTTCTTTGTCTTTGGCCAAGTATTTAAATTCATCCAAAGCTTTGCTCCCAAGAGCATCACGGCCGCCCCTGATATCGAAGCGTATTTGAGTTTTGTGATCACCATGTTTATTGCGTTTGGTCTGGCCTTTGAAGTGCCGATTGTGGTGATCGTGCTGGCCCGATTGAATATGGTGTCAATTCAAAAACTCAAAGACTTTCGTTCTTATTTCATTGTGTTGGCTTTTGTCATTGCAGCCATCATCACGCCCCCCGATGTAGTTTCTCAATTAGCACTTGCAGTGCCTATGTGCATCTTGTATGAGGTCGGAATCTGGGCGGCGCAATTGTTTATCAAGCACACCCAAGCGCCCCAAGTTGAGCCAGAGGCGCCTAGTAGTGCAAGTTAGTTTGATAGAGTTTTAAAAGCTTTTTGCTTTCCAGCAAATATTGATGAAACGCTATTGGTTGTTTTTTTCCCAAGTGGTCACCGTTTTATTGGCGGTGTGGTTTGTGCTCGTCACGCTAAAACCCGAATGGTTAAACCGCCGTCCATCGTTGCAAGGCGTGACTTTGCTAGAAGCCCCATCCAACATAGCCGGTACGGTCATGCCAGGCAGCATGAGCCCTGCAGCAAAGCGGGCGGCGCCAGCGGTGGTCAGCATCGCAACCACCCAAGCGCGCAAGGCGCATCCGTTTGCCAACGATCCTTGGTTCCGATTTTTTTATGGTGACCGCGAAGACGACAGTCCGCAAATGGGTTTAGGCAGTGGCGTGATCGTCAGCCCTGAAGGGTATATCTTGACCAACAACCATGTGGTCGAAGGCGCTCAAGAAATCGAAGTCACTTTGAGTGATAGACGACGCGCGACGGCCAAAGTGATTGGCACGGATCCCGATACCGATTTGGCAGTTTTACGCATCACGCTGGATCGCCTTCCCGTGATCGCGATGGGCAATTCAGATGCCGTCCAAGTAGGGGACAAAGTATTGGCGATTGGCAATCCTTTTGGTGTTGGCCAAACTGTGACGGGCGGCATCATTTCGGCTTTGGGCAGAAACCAACTCGGCATCAATACCTTTGAGAACTTTATTCAAACCGACGCGGCGATTAACCCTGGTAACTCGGGTGGTGCTTTGGTCGATGTGAACGGAAGTTTGTTGGGGATCAACACAGCCATCTATTCCCGCTCTGGTGGCAATATGGGAATCGGGTTTGCGATTCCTGTAAACACTGCACGGCAGGTTCTTGAAGGCCTTGTGCGAGATGGCCAAGTGACCCGTGGTTGGATTGGAGTTGAACCCGTCGAGTTGAATCCTGATTTGGCCGAGACATTTGGAATTGCACAAACTGAGGGCGTCATCATCACCGGTGTTTTACAAAACGGTCCCGCAGCCAAGGCGGGCTTGAAGCCCGGAGATATCTTGTTGGCCGTGGCTGAAAAAGATGTGCGCAATGTCAGCGAGTTACTCACGTTGATTGCCGCCCAAACGCCTGGTACCTCCTTCAAAATGCGAATCAAGCGCCGTAATGCGGAGATCACTTTAGAGGTGACACCAGCCCAAAGGCCTTTTGCCAAGCACAACAAGCCCGTTCAATAATCT
>CAYFLF010000194.1:3057-3801 GCA_964343725.1 uncultured Bordetella sp. | reverse complement strand
TGGACTCAAAAGATCCTTTACCAACGCTGTACGAAAACCACCAAGCTAAAGCAACGCTGAGGCCTGTGCCAACGCCACCGATCCACATCCATTGGCGATGGGTTGTGCGGGTCGTGAAGTAAAAAGCAGCGACTAACCAAATCAGGCCCACGATAAGTCCTGTTGTGTGGCTCCAGCCCAAGATGGCAAGTAAGTCACGGCTGGCTCCCCCTTCAACGGTCCACCACGTGGAAATTTCTGTGCGAATCGGAGACAAAGCGCCGGACAAGGCTGATTGGGCCGTAACTGCGAAGATAAGCCCAGATAGTAACGCGCGTAAATTGCCATTGGCAGATAAGACAAGCAAGCGACTGGCGCAACCACGAGTCATGATCATGCCAGCGCCAAACATGACGCCTCCAATGAGTGCCCCTGAGAGGCTGCCGCGTGAAGCGATTTGCCGCGCGGTACTCACATCCAAATCGCCTAAAACAATCAGCCCCTGAATGGCGATAACAGCGCAGGAAAAAGTGAGCAACCAAACTGAGAGTTTTTCACCGTATTGGCGTCGCCAAAATTCAATGACCGCAGCGCGCAGACAAAAGCGAGATCGCTGACCAAAAAAGCCGAATAACAAACCCACCAGCAAGCCACCTACGGCTAGGACTAAGGGTTCTCCATAAGTTTCGTTGAGTTGGGTGAAATTCATATGATTCAGTCAATGCTTATATTTTCAGTTTATGCTATTTGCTGTGCCTTGTGCGC
>CAYFLF010000194.1:0-3047 GCA_964343725.1 uncultured Bordetella sp. | reverse complement strand
CAATTTGGAGAAGATGATGAGACATGGGTGGCGGTGGGTGTTGTCAATAGTTTTGGGGCTGGCGTGTTCGTGGGTGCAGGCGCAGTCTTCGTCAACGGCCAAACCTTTGATGCAAGTAAAAAGCGTCATTCCTAATGTGTACTACGTGCAAGGCTTGTCGGAGTTGGGTTCGTCGGCGAATCAAAACTTCATTTCGAACGCCAGTTTCGTCGTGACGCCTTCTGGCGTAGTGGTCATTGACACTCTCGGCTCTCCTGAATTGGCGCGTCGCTTGATGGCGGAGATTCGTAAGATCACCGACAAGCCTATTCATACCGTGGTCCTCACGCACTATCACGCAGATCACATTTATGGCTTGCAAGTTTTCAAAGAGGCAGGTGCACACATCGTGGCGCATGGCGCAGCTCGTGAGTATTTGAATTCGGAAACTGCACGCTTACGCCTTGAAGCTTCACGTCAAGATTTGTGGCCTTGGATTGATGAAAAAACCAAGTTAATTCCCGCGGATGAATGGTTGAGTGGGCCTAAGGGTTTCAAGGTGGGTGGTGTGCAGTTTGACGTCCAACCGGTGGGCCCTTCGCACACCGCTGAAGATTTGGTCGTCTATTTGCCTCAGTACAAAGTTTTGTTTGCAGGTGACTTGGTGTTTCGTAATCGCATTCCATTCGTGGGTCAAGCCGATAGTCGTCACTGGATAGAAGCCATGGAAAGTCTTCTGAAATTTGACGCAAAGTGGGTCGTGCCAGGACATGGGCCAATGTCAGACCAAGCTAAAGCAGACATGACCCTCACGCGGAACTATCTGATTTATTTGCGCGACACCATGGGCCGCGCAGCGCGGGATATGGAGCCGTTTGAAAGCGCTTATGCCAACACAGATTGGCGTAAATTCGAAAAAATGCCGTTGTTTAAAGCTGCGAACCGTATGAACGCCTACAACACATATTTGCTCATGGAGCAAGAGGCAAATAAGTGATGCTCAGAAATAGACGGCAGCTGATGCTGGCCTCATTGCTGCTGTGGGTGGCGTCGCAAGCACAGGCCGCTCCTGTGTTGCCAGAAGTAACGTCATTGCCGGATTCGCTGAACTCCGCTCTCGCGCACAAGCAACCCTTAGTGGTGATGGTGAGTTTGCATGGGTGTGCATTTTGTAAGGTGGTGCGTGAAAGCTATTTGTACCCCCTGCAACAAGCGGGTTTGCCTGTGGTTCAAATCAATATGCGGGACAGCAAAATAATGACGGATTTAGAGGGCGTGCAGATGACACAAGACGCATGGGTGAGAAAGCAAGGCATCAAAGTGGCACCTACTGTTTTGTTTTTGGGTCCACAAGGGCGTGAGGTGGCTGAAAGGCTCAACGGTGCATACCTGCCTGATTTTTACAATTCGTACTTGGAAGAGCACTTGGCGATAGCGCGACGCGCTGTGCAAGGGGGCGGGAGATGATTCCCATCAAAACAGAGTCTGCATGGCAAGGCACGGCCGATTGCCGTAACTGCGGCATACGTGACATGGTGTTGTTTGCCGACCTGAATGAAGAAGACTTCAAACTCATTCATGCGCCGATCGACGATTTGATCATTCCTGCGGGTGACTCTTTGTTTCACGCGATGAGTACAGCGAGAGGCGTGTTCACGATTAGGAAAGGCTTTGTCAAGCTAGTTCGCGTGACTCCTGATGGCCGCGAGCGCGTGGTACGCGTGTTGCGGCCGGGCGATGTGGCGGGCTTAGAGGCTTTGGCCACCGCGCACTACGACACAGATGCTGTTGCGCTCAACGAAGTGTCGGTGTGCCGAATCCCGTTGGACGTGATGCACCTGCTCAGTGCCAACAGCCCGCGCATGCACAAACGCTTGATGGAAAAGTGGCAAAGTGCGCTCAAGCAAGCCGACGATTGGTTGGCTGAGATCAACTTTGGTACCGCTCAGCAACGCGTGCGCAACTTCGTGCGCAAGATGCACGAGGTGGCGCAAGACGGAACAGTGACACTTTTTGGCCGCGATGACATGGGGGCCATGATGGACTTGAAGCTTGAAACGGTCAGTCGTGAAGTCGCTGCCTTGGTTCGTTCTGGTGTCATCGTTCCCTTGGACAAAGTGGGGCGCCATTACCGCTTGGTAGAGCCCCATCTGCTGTAATTTTTTACCACCAAAAATCGAGGAGACTTCGAATGAAAAAAACAATGATGATCGTTGCAGGCTTGATGGTTGCGAGTGTTGCACATGCGCAGCAACATCCGCTGTTTAAAGGGGCAGACATAGCGTTGGGTGAAAAGCTCATTGCTGATAACAAATGCAATGAATGCCACATTCGACGTGTGGGGGGGGATGGCAGCGCGATATACAAACCCAAAGGGCGCATCAACAGCGCGGGTGCTTTGCGTGGCATGGTGGAGTATTGCAATACGGAGCTGAATGCTGGCTTTTTCCCCGAAGAAACAAATGCAGTGGCTGCCAAACTGAACTTGGATTACTACAAGTTCAAATAACGCCGATTTGTCCAATACAAACTTGCGCGCGAGCCTTCTTGCTTGATAGTTAGGGCATACCCCTTAGGGTATGTCCCACGCATATTTATTCTGTTTGTCTGCAATTATTCGTCAATGCGAATATATCGATGGTCGGTATGACTTGCATCAAAGAATCGACAAACAGGAGACGTTATGAAAATGAGATTAGGTCGCGGTTTATTGGCGGCAACATGTGCAGTCATGCTACTCAGCGGTTGCGGCACCATCAGCACCATCGGTAAATTAGAAGACGGGGCTGCTGGCGAGGCAGGGCGCATGTGGGATCGATGGATTGATGGCAATGGCGACATCGCAGTTGCTACTACTTGGGAGCGCAAAGTACGCCCTGGTGTCACCACTAAGGATATTGAGGAAATCCTCAAGCAAGTTGCGTCAGAGCGCAATATGAAAGACGTAGGCACTTTGCCTTTGTCAAAAGAGCTTGAGGCTCGTACGGGTCAAAAGCAAAAGTTCTTGCAGGTTTACTCGTTCTGCACCCCGACAACAGCCCGTCGTATGGTGGATTTCAGCCCACACA
>CAYFLF010000193.1:0-3830 GCA_964343725.1 uncultured Bordetella sp. | reverse complement strand
AACACCCAAAAAGTGTTGGACGGCGACTTAGACGCCTTCATCGAAGCTTCTCTCAAACAAGGTGTGTAGACATCGACGTCTGCACATGCATTGACAACCCCTAGGAAACACACCCATGTACCGTGAAGGCACTGCCCCATTGATCCAACGCGCCGACTACACCGCGCCCGCGTTTTGGATAGACAGCGTCGATCTAACGTTTGATCTGGACCCCGCCAAAACCCGCGTCCTCAACAAAATGGTGCTGCGTCGCAATGCCGACGTGCCCGCCCAAGCCTTGCGCTTAGACGGCGACGGCCTCAACCTCGCACGCGTCTTGGTCAACGGACAAGGCACCTCCTTCAAGATGGATGGTGACAAACTGGTGTTGGAAAACCTCCCCGAAGGCGATGCACCCATTCACTTGGAAATCTTCACCACCTGTTTTCCGATCAAAAACACGGCCTTAACTGGTTTGTATGTGAGCAACGACTCCTTCTTCACCCAATGTGAAGCCGAAGGCTTTAGACGCATCACCTATTTCCTAGACCGCCCAGACGTCATGTCGAGCTACACCGTCACGCTACGGGCAGACAAAAAGGCCTACCCCGTACTGCTCAGCAACGGTAACTTGGTAGAAACAGGCGACTTAGAAGAAGGCCGCCACTTCGCCCGTTGGGTCGATCCACACAAAAAGCCGTGCTACCTCTTTGCTTTGGTCGCGGGTCAGTTGGTATGCCGTGAACAACGCATCAAAGCCCCTTCTGGCAAAGAACATGTGTTGCAGGTCTATGTCCGTCCGGGCGATCTCGACAAAACTGAGCATGCGATGAATTCGTTGATGGCGAGCGTGGCATGGGACGAGCACCGTTTTGGTTTGAGTTTGGACCTTGAGCGGTTCATGATCGTTGCGACCAGCGACTTCAATATGGGCGCGATGGAAAACAAGGGCTTGAATATTTTCAATACCAAGTTTGTTCTTGCCAATTCCTCAACCGCCACCGACAACGACTACGCCAATATTGAAAGCGTCGTTGGGCACGAATATTTCCATAACTGGACTGGCAACCGCATCACCTGTCGCGACTGGTTTCAACTCTCCCTCAAAGAAGGCCTCACGGTTTTTCGAGACCAAGAGTTCAGCCAAGACCTCGCGACACAAGCCCTAAAAACCAACCCCATCGCTGCAGCCTCTGCTAGAGCCGTTAAACGCATTGAAGACGTGCGCTTGTTGCGCACGGTGCAATTTGCCGAAGATGCTGGCCCGATGGCACATCCTGTGCGCCCTGACAGTTATGTAGAAATCAACAACTTCTATACCGTCACCATTTATGAAAAAGGTGCCGAAGTGGTGCGCATGATGCAAACGCTCACCAGCAGAGAAGGTTTTGCCAAAGGCATGACGCTCTACTTTGAGCGCCATGATGGCCAAGCTGTGACGTGTGACGACTTCGCACAATGCATTGCCGATGCCAATCCAGGTTCGGCACTTGCCCAGCATTTGACGCAATTCAAACGTTGGTACGCACAAGCCGGCACACCACGCGTCAAGGCGTCTGGGGTGTTTGATGCCACAAGCAAGCGTTACACGCTCACACTGAGTCAGAGCTGCGAACCTAGCGTGGGTCAAGCCTCCAAAGAGCCTTTTGTGATTCCAGTGAGTTTTGGCCTTCTCGCCGCTGATGGACGCGAGATCTTGCCGACGCAATTGTTGGTACTCACAGAAGCCACGCAAAGTTTTGAGTTTGATGCTTTGGACATCCATGACGGTCAAGCACCCGTGCCCTCCCTATTGCGTGAATTCAGCGCACCTGTGGTGTTGCAACTCGACGTCACAACCGAACAACGCTTGGTGCAGCTCGCGCACGACACCGATCCATTCAACCAATGGGAAGCCGCGCAACAACTTTGCTTGCAAGCCGCACTTAAAGCCATTGGCTCTAGCGAAACACCCCATGCAGTTCTTAGCTCTGAACTACTTCATGCTTTATCACTTGTGCTCAAGCATCCCACACTAGACGCGGCCTTCAAAGAACTTGTGCTCACACTTCCTTCAGAAACATATATTTCTGAACAACTCACCACTGTGGATCCACAACGTGTTCATGCAGTTCGTGAAGCGATGCGTTTGCAACTGGCAACAGACCTCCATGCTGATTGGGTGTGGGCATTTGAGGCGCATCGTGACAACGGTATTTATCAACCTGACCCCGTCTCTAGTGGACGTCGCGCCCTCAGTGGATTGGCGTTGACCATGTTGTGTTTGCATGGCGTGCAAACCAATGACAATACCTGGCCCCACAAGGCACTTTTGCATTTCACCAAAGCAGGCAATATGACTGATCGCTTCAATGCGTTGAGCGCTTTGGTGCAGTCAGGTCATGCCTTAGCAAATGAGGCGCTGGCCATTTTCTACAAA
Organism: uncultured Bordetella sp.; assembly: GCA_964343725.1. Classification (GTDB taxonomy): domain Bacteria; phylum Pseudomonadota; class Gammaproteobacteria; order Burkholderiales; family Burkholderiaceae_C; genus Limnohabitans. The sequence continues at coordinate 1,432 of CAYFLF010000193.1, read as the reverse complement.
ATGTTTGCCAGCGAAGCTTTGGTGATTGACAAATGGTTTGCCTTGCAAGCTGGGGCTAGCGACCGCGGTGGTCATATCTTGCCCATCGTGCGTCAGTTGTTATTGCACCCTGACTTTTCTATCAAGAACCCCAATCGCGCTCGAAGCCTCATCTTCAGTTACTGCAGCGCAAATCCTGGCGCTTTCCATCGCTTGGATGCTGCTGGTTATGTGTTTTGGAGTGATAGAGTTTTGGAAATGGATGCGCTCAACCCTCAAGTGGCTGCGCGTTTAGCCCGTGCGCTTGATCGCTGGAGCCATTTGGCAGAACCGTATCGCTCTGCCGCTAAGGTTGCAATTGAACGTGTTGCTGCCAAACCTGATCTCAGCAACGATGTACGCGAAGTAGTCTCGCGCGCACTCTCTCAATAAGGTATGAAGGACATACGATGAGCATATCTCTCACTCGCTATCTGGTCGAGGAACAACGTGCCAAGGGCCGCATTCCATCTGAATTACGTCTATTGCTGGAAGTCGTTGCGCGCGCATGTAAAAGCATCAGCCATGCAGTCAACAAAGGTGCATTGGGCAGTGAGTTAGGCGACGTCATGGGCTCTGCCGGCAGTGAAAACGTGCAAGGTGAAGTACAAAAGAAGCTCGACATTATTGCCAACGATGTGCTGATTGAAGCCAATGAATGGGGTGGCCATTTGGCGGCTATGGCATCGGAAGAAATGGACAACATCCATGTAGTGCCCAACCGCTATCCACAAGGTGAATACTTGTTGATGTTTGATCCCTTGGATGGCTCTAGCAATATTGAAGTCAATGTGAGCATTGGCACTATTTTTAGTGTGCTCAAGAAAGTAAGTACCAATCAAGCCGTTAGTGAACAAGATTTTTTACAACCTGGCACGCAACAAGTCGCCGCTGGTTATTGCATCTATGGCCCGCAAACCACACTCGTATTAACGGTTGGTGATGGGGTGGCCATGTTCACCCTAGACCGCGAGCAAGGGTCTTTTGTCTTGACCCAAGAAAACATCAAAATTCCTGAAGACACCAAAGAATTTGCAATCAACATGAGCAATATGCGCCACTGGGACGCACCTGTGAAGCGCTATGTGGACGAATGCTTAGCTGGAAAAGAAGGGCCGCGTGGCAAAGACTTCAATATGCGCTGGATTGCGTCGATGGTGGCTGACGTGCATCGCATTCTGACCCGTGGCGGTATTTTTATGTACCCCTGGGACAAACGTGAACCAGAAAAACCTGGCAAATTGCGCTTGATGTACGAAGCCAATCCAATGGGCTGGTTAGTGGAACAAGCTGGTGGCGCAGCCACCAATGGTCACCAACGTATTTTGGAAGTGCCACCCACGCAGTTACACCAACGTGTCAGCGTGATTTTGGGCTCCAAGAATGAGGTTGAGCGGGTGACGCGGTATCACAC
>CAYFLF010000192.1:0-3849 GCA_964343725.1 uncultured Bordetella sp. | reverse complement strand
CAGTTTAAAAATGGACACCACCCAGTTGGCGACCGATGCGATCGAAAAAACCATTGCTCACTGAACAAACCGCTTTGGTCTGGGATGCGCCTGGTTTGATCGCCGGCGTAGACGAGGCGGGGCGTGGTCCCTTGGCGGGGCCCGTGGTGGCTGCTGCCGTGATACTGGACGACTTGCATCCGATTCCAGGTTTGGCTGACTCCAAGAAGCTGACTGCTTTGAAACGCGAGCGTTTGTTTGACCAAATCCGCGCCAAAGCCTTGTGCTGTTCGATTGCAGAAGCGACGGTGGAAGAGATCGATGCGCTGAATATTTTGCAAGCCACGCTATTGGCAATGCAAAGGGCGGTCAATGGTCTGCGGTTGAAACCCAGCAAAGTGCTGATTGATGGCAACCAACTTCCGGTGCTCGATGTTTTGGCCGAAGCCATTGTCAAAGGCGACAGCAAGGTACGGGCTATTTCTGCGGCATCTATCTTGGCCAAAGTACACCGTGACAGGCAGTGTCTGACGATGCACGCGCAATATCCTGAATATGGTTTTCATCTGCACAAAGGCTATGGCACTGCAGCGCATTTGGCCGCATTGCAAGAGTTTGGTGCTAGTCCGTATCACCGAAAGTCGTTTTCCCCCGTAGCGCAGGTCCTGTGATGCATTTGATTACGTCGCGCGACAACCCCTTGGTCAAAGAGTTGCGCCGTCTGTCCCAAGACAGCACGGCCTACCGCAAACACGGTCGCGTATGGTTGGAGGGTGACCATTTATGCCGAGCTTTGCTCACCCGAGGTTATGCGCCAGAACAAGCCGTGTTTGCGCAATCTGCCTGGGAGCAAGCAGATCCGCAACTGACTCAAACTACCGCTAAAAATGTGGTTCTTCCCGATGCTTTATTCCGAGAAATCAGCGGGCTGGAGTCTGCTGCCTCGATGGGTTTCGTCTGGGCGATTCCGAACACATCCGATGGATCTACCAAAGGAAATACCGTCGGCGTAACTGGTGGAGTAACTGGTGGAGTAACCGATGGATTAACCCAGGGAGAAACCGATGGAGTAACCCAGAGAGCAACCGACGGAATAGTTGATAGTGCTACCGCTACCGCAAGTCAAATTCAAAAGGGTGTTCCAAGCGTCTTTCTAGACCGTATCCAAGACGCCGGAAACGTCGGCTCCATTTTGCGCAGTGCCAGTGCTTTTGGCTTTACGCAGGTTCTAGCGCGCAAAGGGACGGCGGCATTGTGGTCGCCCAAAGTCTTGCGCTCAGGCATGGGCGCGCATTTTGGTCTCCATTTGGTTGAAGGGGTGGAGCCAGAGCAGTTGACGGATCTACAAATTGCTTGGCTGTCGACCAGTTCCCATCAAGGTCCTTTTTTGCACACTTTAGGGGCGACAAACCCCATTCCAAGCCCATGCGGCTGGATTTTTGGACACGAAGGGCAGGGCGTTTCGGCTGAAATTGCCCAATTGGCCCATATGACCGTGCGAATTGCCCAACCAGGCGGCGAAGAGTCGCTCAACGTGGCCTCGGCAGCGGCCGTTTGCATGCATGCCAGCGTCACGATGGCAAGGGCGTAAAAGGCCGTCAGATATAATGAGTGGCTTTTCACCTACAACCTGTACGTCCCAGCTTCCTACTAGGCAATTCCCTCACAAAAGCAGCCACTAAACGAGCCCTTGGCTCGAGTAAGTGCTGAGGCGTACCCGAACAAAACCGGAGAACCCAGTGCTTTTGTCTCTTCAGGGAAGATTCCCTCCCGCCATCTTGGCGCTCGCAGACGGCACGGTCTTTGTTGGTAATTCAATCGGAACAGTAGGTGTCACCTCTGGCGAGGTGGTTTTCAATACGTCCATCACGGGCTACCAAGAAATCCTGACGGATCCCAGTTATTGCCAGCAAATCGTCACGCTGACCTATCCGCACATCGGAAACTACGGCACGAACGCAGAAGACGCGGAATCGACCCATGTTCATGCGGCAGGCTTGATCGTCCATGACTTGCCCCTTCTTGCCAGCAACTTCCGTTCGCAAACTGATCTGTCGAGCTACTTGATTGCCAACCAAACAGTGGCCATCGCCAACATCGACACCCGCCAATTGACCCGCTTGTTGCGTAGCAAGGGTTCCCAAAACGGCGCAATTCTGGGCTTGGCCGCAGGGCAAGCCGTGACCGACGAACTCATCGCCCAAGCCAAAGCCTTGGCGCTCAAAGCCCCCAGCATGGCGGGCTTGGATTTGGCGCAAAAAGTCACCGTCCAAAAGTCGTATGACTGGACACAAACCGAGTGGGCCTTGGGCTCTGGGTATGGCGTTGCCAGCAAGACCCCCCATCACGTGGTGGCCTTTGACTTTGGTGTCAAACACAATATCTTGCGCATGCTCGCACAGCGTGGTTGCAAGGTGACAGTCGTGCCTGCGAAAACTTCTGCCGAAGAGGCCTTGGCCCTCAAGCCTGACGGAATTTTTCTCTCCAACGGACCTGGCGATCCAGAACCCTGTCGCTATGCAATTGAAGCAGCAGCGACTTTGATCGACAAAGGCATTCCCACCTTTGGTATTTGCTTGGGCCATCAAATCATGGCCTTGGCCAGCGGTGCCAAAACCTTCAAGATGAAGTTTGGCCACCACGGTGCCAACCATCCCGTCAAAGATTTGGACTCCGGACGCGTGTCCATCACCAGCCAAAACCATGGTTTTGCGGTGGACGAAAAATCGCTGCCTGCTAACTTGCGGGCAACCCATGTGTCGCTGTTTGATGGAACCATCCAAGGTTTGCAACGCACCGACAAACCCGCTTTTTGTTTCCAAGGGCACCCAGAGGCATCGCCCGGTCCCCAAGATATCTCCTACCTTTTTGACCGCTTCATCCATGCGATGGAGACACACTAATGCCTAAGCGTTCCGACCTCAAAAGTATTCTGATCATTGGTGCCGGCCCCATCGTGATTGGGCAGGCTTGCGAATTTGATTATTCAGGCGTGCAAGCCTGTAAGGCCTTGCGCGAAGAGGGTTACAAAGTCATTTTGATCAACAGCAACCCTGCCACGATCATGACCGACCCAGCCACCGCAGATGTCACCTACATCGAGCCGATCACTTGGCAAACGGTTGAGAAGATCATCGCCAAAGAGCGACCTGACGCCATCTTGCCCACCATGGGCGGACAAACCGCGCTCAACTGTGCGCTGGACTTGTGGCGCAATGGCGTGCTGGACAAATACAAAGTCGAATTGATCGGCGCTACGCCCGAAGCGATCGACAAAGCGGAAGACCGACTCAAGTTCAAAGACGCCATGACCAAAATTGGTCTTGGCTCCGCCCGCTCGGGTATCGCCCACAGCATGGAAGAGGCGTGGGATGTACAACGCTCCGTAGGCTTTCCCACGGTGATTCGTCCCAGTTTCACGCTCGGCGGTACAGGCGGCGGTATCGCTTACAACCCCGAAGAATTCGAGACGATTTGTAAGCGCGGACTAGAAGCTTCGCCCACCAATGAGTTGTTGATCGAAGAGTCTTTGCTCGGCTGGAAAGAGTACGAGATGGAAGTCGTGCGAGACAAGGCCGACAACTGCATCATCATCTGCTCGATCGAAAACTTGGACCCGATGGGCGTGCATACCGGCGATTCAATTACCGTTGCGCCGGCACAAACGCTGACGGACAAGGAATACCAAATCATGCGCAACGCCTCGTTGGCGGTCTTGCGTGAAATTGGTGTCGATACGGGTGGCTCGAACGTGCAGTTCTCGGTCAATCCCAAAGACGGTCGCATGATCGTGATCGAGATGAACCCCCGTGTCTCGCGTTCGTCTGCCTTGGCATCTAAAGCCACGGGCTTTCCGATTGCCAAAGTGGC
>CAYFLF010000191.1:0-3854 GCA_964343725.1 uncultured Bordetella sp. | reverse complement strand
AGCGCGGAGTCGCAATATGTACAAAGCGCTCGCCTTGACAAGCAAGCAGTGAAAGCAAAGCCTTCAAGCCATCAAGTGCCGCACCACCAAGCTTTTCAAGAGCGGCAATTGTCCATGAAAGAAATGCCCGCCACCGGGCACCACCGTAATCGGCAGGCTTTGCGGACGCGCCCAATCCATCACCGAGGCTAGCGACACTGTGTCGTCTTGCTCGCCATGCACCACCAAGGATTTGTCATGCAACGATGCTGGCAACTCAGCCACGGCCATGCGCTCGGTGGCGGTGCCTACAAACACAATTTTTTCGATAGCGCGTTGCTCCCACAGAGTTTGAACCACATGGCTTGCCACAAAAGAACCAAAAGAAAAGCCTGCTAGTGCCAAAGCGCCTGATGGCGCTACCTGTTCCACCACCGACATAAAGTCTCGGGCCTCTCCTGCTCCTGCATCGTGGACGCCTTCAGAAGCACCGACGCCACGGAAATTAAAACGTGCCACGGTCCAACCGCACTGCACAAATGCGCGGGCTAGCGTTTGCACCACTTTGTTATCCATCGTTCCACCAAAAAGCGGATGGGGATGCGCCACCACGGCAACACCACGCGAATCACCTTCGGGCTTGTCTAAAAGCCCTTCGATTGCACCTGCTTCACCACGCCAAGTGATACGTTGGGTTTGCGAATTCATCGGCCAACAGCCGGGTCCAAGCGAAGACGCTCCACCACTTTGCCATTTTTCAAATGGCTGTCGACGATCTCGTCAATATCGGCATGGTCAACAAAGGTGTACCAAACACCCTCTGGGTAGACCACCGCCACGGGGCCGCCTGCGCAGCGGTCCAAACAACCGGCTTTGTTGACCCGCACACCCCCCACACCCGCAAGCCCAGCCTCTTTGACTTGTGCTTTGCAATGGGCAAAAGCCTCTTGTGCGCCATGGTCTGCGCAGCAAGGCTCACCCGATGGGCGTTGGTTCAAACAGAAAAAAATATGGTGTTGGTAATAAGCGTTTTGCGTCATGGGGTCATTTTAAATTTCGTGCGAATTGTCTCTGCCAGCATCCGTTAAACGTGAGATCGCATACATCAACACGGTGTAGGGCCAGAGCCACCCCAGCCACTGAACCAAACCATTGAAGCGGATGAACCGCCCCTGCTCCCATGTCTGCAAGGTTTGCGCAAAGTACGCACTCTCAGGCGATTGGTTCAACACACTTTGTTGCACCAACAATGCCAGCAATAAAAACACCCAGCAGGTACGCGCAGACAACATCACAAAAAACAAACTCAAAATGCAACCGCACACCAAGCCCCACACCACTGGCACACCCAACCAACTCCATGCATGGCTTGGCCCATAACTCAATGTGGCAGACAAGGCGCTCACGCCCAAGCCACACGCCAGCACCACCACCAAATAAACCACGCGCTGGCCCAGTTGACGAATCACACCAAAGCCCAGCAGGCACGGGATTAAAAAGCCCAGCACCACGCACAGCAATTCTGCTCCGGGCAACAAGGGCTCAAGTTCAAAGGAGCGCATCGGAATCCATTGTTCGAAAGCGGTTCCGTCCAAAGCCAAGGTCAACGCGTCTTCCACTCGCTCCCACACTTGTCCCAAGCCAAGTGGCACCGCCACCGGAAACAAAAGCGCCAGCGGCCAAACCGCCATCAATACCAATGCGAAATGCGCGTCCCGCACAAACCAACGTCGGCGAAACTGGCTCCATCGGTACAGCAAACCCATTTGCTCCATGCCGCTGGAGAGGCTCGCGCCCAGCCAAGCGCCCAATACATTGAGTAAAAAATCTGCCAAGGAAGGGACGCGTGAAGGCAGGTAGCTTTGTATGCCTTCCATCAGCAACGAGACCACCGCCGCCGCGCAGGTGCTCAACAAAATAGCGTTGCGCCCCCATCCCATGCGCATTGCACTCAAGCCCCACAAAAACCCAAGTGGTGCGTAGCCCAAAACATTGGACGTCACATCAAACCCGGTCCAGTATTTCGGCCATGGCGCACTTAAAAATTCCCACGTAAAAATGCCTTGGTCACGCCATTGATCAAACGGGTAGAGGCTGGCGTAGACGATGAGCGCCAAATAGATGTGCGACATTGGCCAAGCAGAGGTTTGTCGCATAGCGCGCAGGGCTTAGAAAGGCTTGACGACCACCAAAATCACGGTGAAGGTCATCAACACCACAGGTAACTCATTAAACCAACGAAACCACACATGGCTGTGCTGGTTGGCATGCGCCTCAAACTTGCGCAACATCGCGCCACACATATGGTGGTAGCCAATTGCCAAAACCACCAAAGCCAACTTGGCATGCATCCAGCCATTCCCTTCACCTTGACCAATGCCGTACACCAGCCACAAGACCAAGCCCAGAACCAAGGCAGGAATCATCAGCAAAGTGGTGAATCGCATCAGTTTGCGCGCCATCAACAGCAAGCGCTGTTCCTCTGAAACCGACTCAGGTGGCACCATCGCCAAGTTGACAAAAATGCGCGGCAAATAAAACAAACCAGCAAACCAGCTGGCCACAAAAATGATGTGAAAGGCTTTAACCCAGAGCATTTTGTGAGTTTAGCTGTGTGCAATGTTTGGTTTGAGCGCAATACCCCACACGCCCAAGTTTTAAGCCAAGTGTTCTTCCAAAAACGCCAGCGTGCGTTCCCGAGCCAAGTCGGCAGAAGCCTTTTGATAAGACCCTCGGTGGTCGCAATTAAAACCGTGGTCGGCATCGTACAAATGCACCGTCACCTCAGGATGGGCTTTGGCAAAGGTGTCCACCGTGTCTAACCCAATCCAATGGTCTTCTTTGGCGTAATGCGCCATCACAGGGCAATTGGGATGGCGCGCGATTTCTTGCTCGGTGGTAGTGCCTCCGCCGTAATAAGGGACAGCCGCGCTCAAGCCTTGCACCAACGCCGCCGCACGCCAAGTCAACAAGCCACCCCAGCAATAGCCCACGATGCCCACCTTGGCGCCAGAGGTTTGGTGCGCATATTTCACCGCCGCTTGCACATCGGCCATGAAAGCCATATCGGGTAGGGCTTCAATAGCGGCCTTTAATGCCATGCCTGCTTGCATATCGTCTGCTGTGTAGCCAAGCTCAACGCCGTGTTTGGCGCGGTGGAACATGGCGGGTGCAATTGCGAAGTAACCGGCCGCGGCATAGCCATCCACCACTTCACGGATATGTGGGTTAACGCCAAAAATCTCTTGAATGACCACCACCGCGCCTTTGGGCTTGCCCTTGGGTTGCGCCACATAAGCGGGGCATTCGAATCCATCAGAGGCTTTTAGTCGAACGGTGGTCATAGGAACTCCTGAAAACTTACAAAAAAAGATCTGCCAAGGATAACCCCTTGTGTCCAAGACGTTACTCGGGGTTGGGAGCACCCATGCTATCGTGCGCCCTCGATTTCTAATAGCCTCTGGCCCCAAGGAGACACGCATGAACCCCGTATTACTAGTCACAGGCGGTAGCCGAGGCATAGGTGCCGCCACCGCTTTGTTGGCTGCCCGACAAGGTTGGGCCGTGGCCGTCAATTACACCCAAAACGCAGCAGCTGCGGATGCCATCGTCCAACAAATCAAATCTGGGGGCGGGCAAGCTGTCAGCATTCAAGCCGACGTTGGCGACGAGGCGCAAATCAAACACTTGTTCGCGCAAGTCGATACCCAACTCGGTCGCCTCACTGGTTTCGTCAACAACGCTGGCGTACTGGACGTGGCCGTGCGCGTCGACGAATTAAGTTGGGAGCGCGCCGAGCGCATCATGCGCATCAACGTGGTGGGCGCCATGATTTGCGCACGCGAAGCCGTGTTGCGCATGAGCACCAAACATGG
>CAYFLF010000190.1:0-3890 GCA_964343725.1 uncultured Bordetella sp. | reverse complement strand
ACGCGGGTACGTAATTTGGCGATTTCTTCCACACCTTCGTCCATTGACTTTTGCGTGCGGAACACACCTGCGTGGTATTGCATGGCTGTGCGGATGTCATTGGCGACGTTTTGCGCATATTCGCCAGTGCTGTTGCTCTCCAAACGTGCCAAGCGAGCGAGCGAAATATCGGCCGCATTGTCTGGCAAATGTTTGTGGTGTTTGTTCTTTTGGTTGAACTCGACCACATGGTTTCCAGCTGCGCGACCAAACACCAGCAAGTCCAACAATGAATTTGTGCCCAAGCGGTTAGCACCATGCACGCTCACGCATGAACATTCACCCACTGCGTACAAACCGTTCACGACCACGCTCTTGTTGTTAGCGTCTTGCGTCACCACTTGACCGTGGATGTTGGTAGGAATGCCACCCATTTGGTAATGGATGGTGGGCACTACCGGAATAGGCTCTTTGGTGATGTCGACGTTGGCAAAGTTGTGGCCAATTTCGAACACGGAAGGCAAGCGCTTCATGATGGTCTCGACGCCCAAGTGGGTCATGTCGAGGTTGATGTAGTCTTTGTTAGGACCACAACCACGGCCTTCTTTGATTTCTTGGTCCATACAACGTGACACGTAATCGCGTGGAGCCAAATCTTTGTAGGCAGGTGCATAACGTTCCATGAAACGTTCGCCCAAGCTATTGCGCAAAATTGCGCCTTCGCCGCGGCAACCTTCGGTCAGCAATACGCCAGCACCGGCAACGCCCGTAGGATGGAACTGCCAGAACTCCATGTCTTCCAAAGGAATGCCAGCGCGTGCTGCCATGCCCAAGCCGTCGCCTGTGTTGATGAACGCATTGGTAGAAGCGGCGAAGATACGACCAGCTCCACCCGTTGCCAACATCGTGGTTTTGGCTTCCAAGATATAGAGCTCGCCCGTTTCCATTTCGAGTGCAGTGACGCCGAGGACATCACCATCTGCGTCACGGATCAAATCGAGCGCCATCCATTCCACAAAGAAAGTCGTCTTAGCCGCAACGTTTTGTTGGTACAGGGTGTGCAACATGGCGTGGCCAGTGCGGTCGGCGGCAGCGCATGCGCGTTCTACGGCTTTTTCACCGTAATTGGCGGTGTGTCCGCCAAACGGGCGTTGGTAAATCGTGCCATCTGGGTTACGGTCAAAAGGCATGCCCATATGCTCTAAGTCGTAGACCACTTTTGGGGCTTCGCGGCACATGAATTCGATCGCGTCTTGGTCCCCCAACCAGTCTGAACCTTTGACGGTGTCGTAGAAGTGGTAGTGCCAGTTGTCTTCGTTCATATTGCCTAAAGAAGCACCAATGCCACCTTGCGCTGCGACCGTATGCGAGCGAGTGGGGAACACTTTGGACAACACGGCAACGTTCAATCCAGCGCGCGCTAATTGCAAAGACGCGCGCATACCTGAGCCACCCGCACCAACGATGACCACGTCAAACTTGCGACGGGGAATGGAACTTTTAACGGTCATGAATCACAGCCTCCAGAGAACCTGAATGGCCCAGCCGAGACACGACACTAGCCAAACCAAAGTAAAAACTTGCAACAACAAACGCACACCCACAGGTTTGACGTAGTCCATCCAAATATCACGTACGCCCACCCACACGTGGAGGGTGAGTGCCATAAAGATAGAGAAGGTCAATGCCTTCATGCATTGGCCACTAAAAATCCCCGCCCATTTGTCATATCCGATTTCGCCAGAAGTGAAAAGCACTTGAAATAGAACAACTAACGTAAACAGCGTGATCAACGCGCCTGTGACCCGCTGGGCGAGCCAGTCTCTAAGACCGTAATGCGCGCCCACGACGATGCGCTTAGAACCGTAATTCACGGACATGGAAATACTCCTAGGAAATCAATAAAGACCAAACAGCTTGGCGCCAAGGGCAGCAGTCAGCCCCAAGCTCAAGACCAAGGTCACAACGGCAGAAGACTTGCCGAATTCTTTACTCACAGCATGGTGGGCATCCATATATATATGGCGCACACCAGCGATCAGGTGGTGCAAGTAGGCCCAAATCAAAACCAAGGCCACCAATTGCACAACGATGCCGGGTACAAAACCGACGCCGACATTGAAGGCGGCTTTGAACTTGGCAAATGAAATTTCGGAAGACACCGAAGTGTCAAACATCCACACCAGAGCGGGGAGTAACAAAAACATGACTAGTCCGCTGATGCGGTGCAAGATGGAGACAAATCCGGCAGCTGGTAGGCGGTAGGTGGGAAGGTCCACCAGTGCGTTGATATTTCGAAATTCAGGCCGCTTTTTGGCAAGCTCGGTCATGGGTGAAATCCTTATTCGGGTTTGTCTGCATGTGTGAACAACTTTTCATTCTATTGCAACCTCATTTGCTGACATGAGGGTTTCAAGTCAACTGAGGGCATTGCGGTAATGGTGCGTATCCGTTCGATAAAGACCGCGACGAAGCTCCATCGGCGTGTCGTTGTAAGTAAAAGCTATGCGTTCTACGCTCAGGAGCGGCGTTTGGGGAGTGACCCCTAAAAGTTGAGCTTGATGGGCATCCGGGTTCACTGCTCGGATGCTCTCCTCCGCGCGCACCATGCGCACACCAAACTCCGTTTCAAACAGCGCATACATGGGGCCGCGATAAGAGCGAAGTCGCTCGGCAGTCAGGCCTTTGAAGGGGGTGGCTGGCAACCAAATATCTTCCAATATGGTGGAAACACCTGCAAAGGCCAACACACGGGTGATTTGAAGCACCGCATCACCTGCTCTCAGGCTCAGTGCGTTAGCAGTATTGGCATTAGCCCTTTGGCGTTTGCAGTCAATGATGGTTCGGTCTGCGGGACCTTTTTGTTGGTTATCACCAGAATCAGGCTGGAGTTTCAAGAATCGGTATTGGACTTGCTGTTCCGCATGGGTTGCCACAAAAGTGCCTTTGCCTTGACGGCGCACCAAAAGGTTGTCTGCAGAAAGCTCATCAATCGCTTTGCGCACGGTGCCTTGGCTGACGCGATAGCGGGCGGCGAGGTCCATTTCACTGGGGATGACTTCCCCCGGCTTCCATTCGCCAGCTTGCAGGCTTTGCAAGATCAAATCCTTGATTTGCTGGTACAGGGGGCTGAAGGCGGGGGTGAGGCTGTCCATGGGGCGAATCATATCTTCTATAAGACATAAGACACCATGAATTTGGTGATTTCAAGGGTAAACTCGGTGAAACCATTTTTTTATTACTTTTGGAGTTTTCATCATGAGCAAAAAGCCTGTTCGCGTTGCCGTCACTGGTGCTGCTGGCCAAATCGGTTACGCCTTGTTGTTTCGTATCGCTTCAGGCGAAATGTTGGGCAAAGACCAGCCCGTGATCTTGCAATTGCTGGAAATTCCAGACGAAAAAGCCCAAAAAGGGCTCAAGGGCGTGATGATGGAACTCGAAGACTGCGCATTCCCATTGCTCGCAGGCATGGAAGCGCATTCCGACCCCATGACTGCATTCAAAGACACCGACTACGCTTTATTGGTTGGTTCACGTCCACGCGGCCCTGGGATGGAGCGTGCGGAATTGCTCGCCATCAATGGCGCTATCTTTACGGCGCAAGGCAAGGCATTAAATGCCGTCGCTTCGCGCGACGTGAAAGTACTGGTAGTCGGCAACCCAGCCAATACCAACGCTTACATCGCCATGAAGTCTGCCCCAGACTTGAAGCCAGGCAACTTCACCGCCATGCTGCGTTTGGACCACAACCGTGCTTTGAGCCAAATCGCTGCCAAGACCGGAAAAGCGGTGGCCGACATCGAAAAATTGTGCGTCTGGGGCAACCATTCGCCCACGATGTATGCCGACTACCGTTTCGCCACCATCGCTGGCCAATCGGTCAAAGCCATGATCAACGACCAAGAGTGGAA
>CAYFLF010000189.1:0-3902 GCA_964343725.1 uncultured Bordetella sp. | reverse complement strand
AAAGTGGTGAGCTGGTACGACAACGAGTGGGGTTACTCCAATAAGTGTTTGGAGATGGTGCGCGTGATCGCCAAGTAATCGGTTTTAGCGCCCATAGGTGCATTTCTTGCTTTATTTTGGTGCTTTTTGGGATACAGGCCCAATAAAAGCACCAATAACAATCAAATACCCAAGGAATCCTCAATGGACGCACAAAAACAGGGCGCCGATGCACTATTTATTTTGCTCGGCGCCATCATGGTTCTCGCCATGCATGCGGGCTTTGCTTTTTTAGAGCTCGGCACTGTTCGCAAAAAAAATCAAGTCAATGCGCTGGTAAAAATTTTGGTGGACTTTTGCATGTCCACCTTGGCTTATTTTGTGGTGGGCTACGGCGTTGCCTATGGCACTAGCTTCATGGTTGGCGCGCAAACCTTGGCCGATAAAAACGGCTACGAGTTGGTCAAGTTCTTTTTCTTGCTCACTTTTGCCGCCGCCATTCCCGCCATTATTTCGGGTGGTATTGCAGAACGCGCCAAATTTGGTCCCCAGTTGATCGCAACCGCCGTGATCGTTGGTTTTGTCTACCCTATTTTTGAAGGCATCGCTTGGAACCAGCATTGGGGCTTCCAAGCTTGGGTCAAAGCACTAAGTGGGGACGAATTCCATGACTTTGCCGGTTCTGTCGTGGTCCATGCTGTCGGTGGCTGGTTGGCCCTCCCTGCGGTACTTTTGCTTGGCGCGCGAAGCAATCGCTACCGCAAAGACGGTGCGATTTCTGCGCATCCCCCTTCGAGCATTCCTTTTCTCGCTTTGGGCGCATGGATTCTCATCGTTGGCTGGTTTGGCTTTAATGTGATGAGCGCTCAAACCTTGGACAAGATTTCAGGTTTGGTCGCACTCAACTCACTGATGGCCATGGTCGGCGGTACCTTGGTCGCATTGGTTTTAGGGAAGAACGACCCTGGCTTTGTGCACAACGGTCCGTTGGCTGGCTTGGTCGCAGTCTGTGCTGGCTCGGATGTGATGCACCCGATGGGCGCGATGGTTGTGGGGGCGATCGCTGGCGCCATTTTTGTTGCCATGTTCACCTTGACCCAAAACAAATGGCGTATCGATGATGTGCTCGGTGTTTGGCCATTGCACGGTTTATGCGGCACATGGGGTGGAATTGCCGCTGGCATTTTTGGCACAGAAGCATTGGGTGGCATGGGCGGCGTGAACCTCACCGCACAAATTGCCGGGACCCTGCTCGGTGCAGGCTGGGCTTGTTTGGCTGGCTTTGTGGTCTATGGCGTTCTCAAGGTCACAACTGGTTTGCGTCTCAACCAAGAAGACGAATTCGAAGGTGCGGATTTAGCCATCCACAAAATCACCGCCTCGCCAGAGCGCGAAGCAAGTTGGTAAAAGAAGCACCGAAAAACCAATAAATTTCATCGATCCAAGCCTTTTTTGTGGTGAATTAAGCGAAAACGCTTGTGTTTTTTTTGATCTTGTGATCCATAATGGCCGCGCAGTCGTTTTTGTAATAAAAAATGTCTGCATGTTTGGTGATAGGTTAGTTTCGGTTCGGGACTCCATCGCTTTTTTATTGTGTTTTAAGGAGTCCCTTTCATGGGCAACAAACTGTACGTCGGCAATTTGCCGTACTCTGTACGCGACGGCGATCTTGAACAGTCTTTTGGACAGTTCGGTGCTGTCACCAGCGCCAAAGTCATGATGGAGCGCGATACCGGTCGCTCCAAAGGTTTTGGTTTCGTAGAAATGGGCAGTGATGCCGAAGCACAAGCTGCTATCGCGGGCATGAATGGCACCGCCTTAGGTGGCCGTAGCTTGGTTGTCAACGAAGCACGCCCCATGGAACCACGTCCACCACGCGGTGGTGGTGGCGGATATGGCGGTGGTCGTGAAGGCGGCGGTGGTCGCGGCAACTTTGGTGGCGGCGGTAACAACTACTGATCAAGACTTGCGCGATCAAGCGCAATAAGCAAAAGGCTCCTCAGGGAGCCTTTTTTGTTGTCGGCCGCGGCATGATCACACCCTTGACTCGGCCTTGCAATTGCATCACTTGCGCGAGGTTGTCGTAGTCCATCCAGTCTGCCGTGAAATGGTCGCCGTTATCGCGCGTCATCTCTACTGGCAAATGGGTTTTAATTTTTTCCGTGTTTGCAAACAAATGCAAAAACTCGCTTCGGATTTCGCTGCGCGGGAAAACAGTGCCCTTGGAATTGACATAGCGCTCGCGCACAATGTGGGCTTTTTCAAACAACTGCGCTTCGGAGCCATCGGCATTGATCAATCCACGTTGCGCGACGGCGACAGTGATTTGTCCTTGTGGATTGAGCGAACGTATGCGTGGCTGATCTACTTCCACCGTATCGGTATCGGGGTAGTGTCTGCCCTGCACACCGAACATCTCGCTTTTTAATTTGCCTTCGGCATTAAAAACTTTGACCGAAAAATCTTTCATGAAGTAATCGGGTACGTGGCGTTTGGGTGCTGCTTCTTCAGGCGGTGGAATCACTGGCGTGATGCGCACCAACCAGTAAGTGCCCATGGCCATGATGGACATTAAAAACAAAGGCAGATAAACCGCCATGAGATCCCACACGCGTCGCACACGCATCCACCATGCACGCACGGCAGTTAGGTTCATTGCAAGGCATCTTTCAGCATGCGGTCATAGTGTCCGCTTGCAATCAATAAGAGATCACATATTTCACGCACTGCACCGTGCCCGCCTTCCAAATGCGTCACGTAATGCGCGCGCGCCTTGACCTCATGGTGCGCATTGTCTGGCGCCAATGCCAGCGCAGCTCGCATCATCACCGCGAGGTCTGGCCAATCATCTCCCATATAGGATGCTTGTGACCAATCGAATCCCAGTTGCGTGAGCAAATTTTGCGCGGCTGGCACTTTATCCAAAGTGCCAAATATGGCGTGGTGAATGCCTAAATCGGAGAGGCGTTTGCGCAAAGCCCCACTATCGCGCCCTGTGATCACAGCGGGGGTAATGCCCGCGGCTTGCAAAGCCTTGAGGCCGTGTCCATCTAATGTGGAAAAGCGTTTGATCGTTTCGCCTTGTTCGGTAAACAACAAACCACCGTCGGTAAAAACACCATCGACATCAAAAAACGCCACGCGAATATTTTTGGCACGTTGCAAAACATCGGCGGGGTAAGTGCGTGGTGTCATCAAATAACTTTCGCACGCATCAAGTCGTTGCTATTGATCGCCCCACATAGGGCATCGTGCTCGTCCACCACCAAGACACTGGTGATACGGTGTTCTTCCATCATCTCTGCAGCCTCTACCGCTAGCGCTGTGTGCTTGAGCGTGCGGGGGTTGGGGTGCATGACTTGTGCGGCAGTGAGTGCGCGTAAATCTGCGCCTTTTTCTACCAAGCGGCGTAAGTCGCCGTCGGTGAAGATGCCCACTACTTTTTTGTGCGCATCGACAACTGCCGATGCGCCCAAACCTTTTGCACTCATCTCGCGCATCAATTCGCTTAGCCGCGTATCTGGTGAAACACTGGGCACATCGTCCCCTGTTCGCATCAGGTCTGACACAAACGTCAGCAAGCGACGGCCCAACATACCGCCAGGGTGCGAGCGCGCAAAGTCTTCTGGTTTAAATCCGCGCGCGTCTAATAATGCAACTGCCAATGCGTCACCCAATGCAATTTGTGCGGTTGTGCTAGCAGTTGGTGCCAAATTAAGTGGACAAGCTTCTTTGTCGACACCTGAATCCAACACAATGTCGGCATGATTTGCCAAGGTAGATTGCAAGCCCCCCGTCATCGCAATCAACGGCACGCCTTGGCGCTTGAGTACCGGCAAGATGGCAGCTAATTCATCGCTCTCGCCGCTGTTAGAAATGGCCAACACCACATCGGTGTCACGCACCATGCCTAAGTCGCCATG
>CAYFLF010000188.1:0-3944 GCA_964343725.1 uncultured Bordetella sp. | reverse complement strand
ACCGCTAGCAACACATCGCAATGTTGCATGGCGTTATTCGCTTCGATCGTGCCGTGCATGCCAAGCATGCCGAGAAACTTAGGTGAGCTTGCGGGGTATGCACCCAAACCCATCAAGGTGTTGGTGCAGGGGTAGCCGAGCATGTCGACCAAGGTGCGAAGTTCTTGTGACGCATTGCCCAACAACACACCCCCACCGGTATAGATGTATGGGCGCTTAGCAGACATAAGCAACTGCAGGGCTTTGCGAATTTGACCGCCATGGCCTTTACGCACGGGGTTGTACGAGCGCATTTGCATATCGGCGGGGTAGCCTTCGAAGTGCGTTTTCTTGAAAGACACATCTTTGGGGATGTCCACCACCACAGGGCCAGGACGTCCGCTACGCGCAATATGAAACGCCTTTTTCATGATGGTGGCAAGTTCACGCACGTCGCTCACAAGGAAGTTGTGTTTGACGATAGGACGCGTGATACCCACGGTGTCGCACTCTTGGAATGCATCCAGACCAATGGCATGCGTAGGTACTTGGCCAGTGATGATCACCATGGGAATGCTGTCCATGTAGGCGGTAGCTATTCCAGTCACAGCGTTGGTCACACCTGGGCCCGATGTGACCAAGGCAACCCCTACATCGCCTGTTGCGC
Source organism: uncultured Bordetella sp. (assembly GCA_964343725.1). Taxonomy (GTDB): domain Bacteria; phylum Pseudomonadota; class Gammaproteobacteria; order Burkholderiales; family Burkholderiaceae_C; genus Limnohabitans. Next base: position 3,298 of record CAYFLF010000188.1, on the reverse strand, counting down.
GCGCATAGCCGTCTGCAGCATGCACCGCGGCTTGCTCATGTCGCACCAAAACATGCTGGATGGTGTTTTGTTTGAAGATTGCGTCATAGATGTAGAGAACTGCACCGCCTGGGTAGCCCCATACATATTGAACGTTTTCTGCTTGGAGTGCTTTGACGAGGATCTCTGCCCCCATCAAGTCTTTAGATTGCCCGCTGACAGGGGCGGCGGAAGTCTTTTCCGCGAGTGTTTTTTCCATCTTTAACCTTAGTGAATTTCCACAATGAAAAACCTGGGGTGCTTCTTCACTTACTCTTTTGGAGCAGTGTCAAAACTTTGGACCTTCAGCCATGGGCGCATATGTGATTGCGCCGAACCGAGACCCGTTTGCCATTTTTGTTTGTCGAATTGCAACTAGCATTATCGCACTTATCGGCGCATCTTCATACTTAATGTCTCTCACGAGACGCCAATGACATAATCTCGCCCGAATCTAAACCACGGTATTTTTCTGAGTGGCCACCGAAAAAGAACTCTCCGATTTCCTGCAAAGCGTAGAAAAACGAGCATTTAAACGCTCGGTCTATCACGTGCGAGACGATGAGGCAGCACTCGATATCGTTCAAGACAGCATGATGAAGCTTGCCGAGCACTATGGCGACAAGCCTGCTAACGAATTACCCATGCTGTTTCAGCGAATTTTGTCCAACACCACATTGGACTGGTTCAGGCGTAACAAGACCAAAAACGCTCTTTTTAGCAACTTCAGCGACTTTGAATCGAGCTCCACCCACGAAGAATTTGATATTTTGGAGTCCCTCACGGAAAGCGACAGCCATTTCAAGGCTCTGAGCGCAGAGGAAAACTACGCCAGCGTGGCCAACTTCCACGATATCGAAGAGGAGGTACAAAAATTGCCTGCACGTCAACGAGAAGCGTTCCTCCTGCGTTATTGGGAGGATTTAGATGTCGCAGAGACAGCTGCGGCTATGGGATGTTCAGAAGGAAGTGTTAAAACGCATTGCTCTAGAGCAATACAATCTCTACATAAAGCGCTCTCTGCAAAGGGGATCAAACCATGACAAGATTCGACAATCAAAAAATGGAAACCATGCAAAACCAATTTGGTCTTCGCATTGCTGCGCACTTAGATGCAGCGGTTGCTGATTTGCCCCACGATATCAACGAGCGTCTTCGTGCCGCACGCGCCAGAGCCGTTGCGGCTCGCGCCCTATCGGCTCAAACCGCTACCCATACCGTCTCTCAAAACGGTGTTGCCATGCTTCACGGTGGCGACGAAGGCCTCAATGCCTGGAACCGCATTGCCTCTTTCCTCCCCCTGATCGCCCTAGTTGCTGGCCTAGCCACCATCAAAAACTTTGTCGATGATGACCGTGCCAACCAACTTGCTGAGGTGGACTCTGCTCTGTTAGCTGACGATTTGCCCCCCTCTGCCTATGCAGATCCTGGGTTTTTGCAATTCTTAAAGCTGCCAACTTTGACTGAAAAACAAGACTAAAACGCTCGGATGTATCGCTGGAACTTTTGCAAGCACCTTAAAAACCTCGCCCCACTACTCGTTGGTTGCGCGGTGATGCTTGCATCTCCAAGTTCTTTAGTATTGGCACAAACCGCACCCGTTACTGAAAAATCTGCCGAGAAAAATGCAGGTCCCGCATGGACCGAGTTGAGCGCCCCGCAACAACAAGCCCTCAAACCCCTCGCCAAACTCTGGCCCTCTATGACAGCGGCCCACAAACGCAAATGGCTTGCTGTTTCACAAAACTTTCTTCAACTCTCTGACCAAGAACAAATCACCATCCAAAGCCGCATGCAGGAATGGGCTGCTTTGAGCCCACAACAACGTGCTGCTGCCAGACTGAACTTTGCCGGCACACAACAACTCCCCAGTGAAGACAAACGCGCCAAGTGGGAGGCCTACCAAGCCCTTTCCCCAGAAGAAAAACAAAAGCTTGCTGCACAACAAGCTCGTCCTGTGGGAGGTGGAGCACCTGCCATCAAGCCTGTTGCATCTGAAAAGTTAGCCTCCCCTCCTGCAGCCAGCGCCAACAAAGCCTTGCCTCGCATTGCATCCAATCAAGCTGCACCCTCTACTCTTTTGCCCACTGCACCTCCCCCTGCTGGTACACCTGTCACTGAAAGTGCCACTACCCAGTAATGGATTCGAGTTCTGAGATCGCTTCTGTTGCCGATCTTTCTCCCCCTAGTTTGAAACGTCGCATGGCCTGCTGGCTGTACGAGGGCATGTTGCTCTTTGCAGTGACCTTCATGGCGGGATATTTATTCAGCACCCTCAGCCAAACGCGTTACGCCTTGGATAACCGGCACGGACTTCAAGCATTCGTATTTTTAGTCTTGGCCATTTACTTCACGTGGTTCTGGCACAAGGGCCAAACCTTGGCAATGAAAACTTGGCATATCCGCTTAGTAGACGATCTAGGTATGCCTTTGACTCAGAAAAAAGCTTTTTTACGCTTTCTTTTCAGTTGGGTGTGGTTTCTGCCACCCTTGTTTATCAGTGGACTGCTCTCTTATTCGGGACTAGATAGTCTGCTCATGCTGAGCGTTTGGGTAGTGTTCTGGGCTTTGTTGACCCGTTTTCAATCACAAGGGCATTTTTGGCATGACATATGGGCAGGCACGCGGTTGATTCGTTCGGTTGATGAAAAAAGCCCAGAGCCTGGCAACGAAAATACAGTTGATCATGCTTAAACCTCCTGCTTTTTCCATTTGTGTCTATTGCGGTTCACGCAATGGCGTGTCCCCTCACTATGCGCAGGTTGCGCATGAAGTTGGTCAGTGGATTGGCGAGCACCAAGGGCAGTTGGTCTATGGCGGTGGTGAGAATGGATTGATGGGTTTAGTTGCCAAGTCCACCATGGAAGCTGGTGGACGCGTTGTTGGCATCATCCCCAAGGCCTTGCAATCCAAAGAAAAACCTCGGATTGCGTGTGATGAACTTTATGTGGTGGAGACCATGCACGAGCGCAAGCAAATGATGGCAGAACGTGCAGATATGTTTTTAGCCTTGCCAGGTGGAATTGGCACTTTTGAAGAATTCTTCGAAATTTGGACTTGGCGTCAACTCGGCTATCACGACAAACCTATTGGTTTACTCAACACCCAAGGGTATTACGATGGATTGATTGCATTCGCGCAATCAAGTGTTGAACAAGGCTTTTTGAGTCCGTCTCAAATGTCACTCTTTAAGACGGGTGCCCACGCCAAAGAACTCTTACGCACCTTGGTGCAAGACGCTGGCTTTAGCCCTCAGGCAATCGCGGCGGGACTCTAATTT
>CAYFLF010000187.1:0-3971 GCA_964343725.1 uncultured Bordetella sp. | reverse complement strand
TCATTGCGGTTCATGCGCCCTCCTGAGATCTAAAAGCCGTTTTTAAGGCATTGGCTGCGTCTGCATGGGCCGTCAGCGCTTCCGGAATCATGCGTCCCATTTGGATAAAACTGTGGACCACGCCTTTGTAAATTTCTAAATCGACGCTGACGCCCGCCATGCGTAAATGGTCGCCGTAGGCAATGCCTTCATCGACCAAAGGGTCGCACTCGGCCAACCCGATCCACGCAGGCGCCACACCCGCCACATTGGCCTCGACCAAGGGCGAAAACAAAGGGTCTTTTCGGTGGCTGGGATGCTCTAAATAGTGGCCGTAGAAGTAGTCAATGCTGTCCTTCTCAAGCAAGAAGCCTTTTGCAAAGGTGTTGGCAGACGCCATATGGTCTGCCGCGCATCCTGGATAAAACATGAGTTGCAAACGCAATGCAATACCCGCGTCGCGCGCGCCGATGGCGGTGGCTGCGGTCAGCGTGCCGCCAGCGCTATCGCCGCCGATGGCAATACGTTGCGGATCTAACCCAAGCGAATGGGCGTGCTGGGCTAGCCACTTCAAAGCATCAATCGCATCGCGGTGTGCGGTTGGAAATTTATGCTCGGGTGCTAAGCGGTAATCCAAAGACACCACAGCGCATTGCGCCAAATGGGCGAACTGTTTGCACACACCTTCATGCGTCTCTGGACTGCCGACGGTAAATCCGCCCCCATGAAAGTACAGCAATACAGGCGTGGCGGTCTTGGCGTTATTGGGGATTGGAGACCACAACTTGGCTCGCAATTGCGCACCATCGCGCACGCTGATCTGCAGCGTTTCATCTCTGGCCATGGCGGGCATGGGCGCCTCCAAAATGCCTGCTCCAAGGGCATAGGCTTCTTTGGCTTGTTGCGCGGTCAAAGTGGCAATAGGAGGACGCCCAGCTTTGGCAATTGCTTGAAGGACTTCTTGGGTTCGAGCAGTGAGTTGTGTATTAGGGTTACTGGGGTGACTCATGGGAAATAAAATCAGGCTGAAGGCTTTTATAGTGTGCCATGTCTCAAATTCTCTACATCACCAATATCCAGATCGACTTCGGCGTGCTCAGCACCTTAAAGGCCGAATGCGAAAAATCTTCCATCCACCGTCCCTTGATCGTCACGGACCAAGGCGTCAAAGCCGTTGGTATCTTGCAAAAGGCACTCGACGCCTTAGAGGGCATGCCAGTTGCCGTGTTTGACCAGACCCCCTCCAACCCCACCGAGGCAGCTGTCAGAGGTGCAGTCGCTGTGTATCGAGACCATCAATGTGACGGTCTGATAGCGCTAGGAGGTGGTTCATCGATCGATTGCGCCAAAGGTGTTGCGATTGCCGCGACGCATGAGGGCCCTCTTAAAACCTACGCCACCATCGAAGGGGGTTCTCCCAAAATCACCCCTGCTGTTTCTCCATTGATAGCGATTCCAACCACTGCTGGCACTGGAAGCGAAGTTGCGCGTGGTGCGATCGTGATCGTGGACGATGGGCGCAAGTTAGGTTTCCACTCCTGGCATTTGGTTCCCAAGGTGGCTCTGCTAGACCCAGAACTCACCATGGGTCTTCCCCCCACTCTGACAGCTGCAACTGGCATGGACGCCATTGCGCACTGTATGGAAAGTTTTATGGCGTCGCCATTCAATCCGCCAGCAGACGGTATTGTCCTAGATGGCCTAACAAGGGGATGGGCGTACATCGAACGTGCAACGCACAACGGCCAAGACCGTGATGCCAGGTTGAACATGATGAGCGCCTCTATGCAAGGCGCCATGGGTTTTCAAAAAGGCTTGGGTTGTGTCCATAGCCTGAGCCACAGCTTAGGCGGGGTCAATCCCAAACTTCACCATGGCACGCTCAACGCGATGTTTTTGCCTGCTGTGGTGCGTTTCAACGCCCATGCCGAATCGGTGCAACGCGACAGACGCATGCAACGCATGGCCTACGCCATGGGTCTGGGTGAAGTGGGCGGTGTAGATGCATCGGCCAAGTCTTCCATGGTTGCAGCTGAAGCTGTTGCGGAGTCGATCACGGCGATGAACGCCAAGTTAGGCTTACCTAAAGGGCTTGCTGACATGGGCGTGGAGCGCGCATGGTTTGACAAAATCATCGAAGGCGCCATGGCAGACCATTGCCATAAAACCAATCCACGCATCGCGACTGCTCAGGAATACCGCGCGATGTTGGAATCTGCGATGTAACTTGAATTCTCAATAGTCGGTTCAGTCTGTTTTAAGAGATCTTCACTGCTGTGGGTCTGCCGCTTGATGAATTCAAAGTTTTTCTAATAAATCAAGATCAGGGTGCTCTAACCACTGTGCAAATTCATCAGCCAGTTGCTGGCTGGCGCTGACAGCGCTGTTCCATACTTTGACGCGAGCCGACAAATCGTTGCCATAGGTCACAAAGTCGGTGCGATCGGGTAATTTGCCGTTGGGCAAAGATGTCACCCAATCTGGGTTTGGCGCTAACACCAGCATATTGTCTAAAAACGGGGTGGCGGTATGGCGCCACTTCAAGACCTTGTCGAACCAGCCAGGCACCACCGCTTTTTGAAAATGCGGATACAAAACAATGGGGCTCTCACTTGTGGTTTGGTAATTCAAATGCAAGTGGTAATCGGTGATACCTCCATCCCAATAGGCGCCTAGCGGTGCATGCGGTATGTCATGCACTGCTTGCAACACAAATGGAATGGAGCAACTCGCCTGAATGGCGGGCATAAAGTTATTCGCTGTTAAGGCGAAGTGCTGGGTTGGAAAATCTTGCGTATCAAAAGGGAGTTTTGTCTTGTGTGCAGAAAAAACAATTCGCTCCAACCACATGCCCATTGCAGGTCGGTTCACCAGATTGGTGAGATATGCGAGGGCATATCCAAGAGGCGTCCAAACCTTATGTTCATGGCGCAACAGATGTTTGCCGTGAGAGGTCATGACATGTAATTTGTATCTTGGGTGGGACAGCACCTCCTCGATGCGGCCACCATAAAAACTCTGTAAGCCTGCGCCAAATGCATCGCTTACTTGCTGGGCGCTTGGGCGTTTTTGACCAGGACGCACCTCATAGTGTTGATGGATGTAATCGTGTTCTAGTCTTTCAAGACTTGGCACAGCATCTTTTAAACACGCCGTTGCCATCCGCCAAGCGCCAATCGATGCACCGATCAAATCAACAGACTGCGAACTTTGCGACAACCATTCGCCAAAAATAAAACGATCTAACGGACCCAAGATCAGTCCTTTGGGACCACCTGCTGCTCCTGGAATCACACCAATGTGTTCGGGCTTCAATCCATTGCGATGGATGTGCTGAAACGCCTGAGGACCTGCGAATAATTTGAGTGCTTTCATAGACAGGTCACTATTGCAGATTCACTTTCAAAGACCCAGTAAGTTTGCTAATGCAGAGGTGTAAATGGCAATCAGTTGCGCAAATCGGCTTTTAATTTTTCACCGATGTCAGGGCGCTCTTTAAAAGGGTCTGGTGGGTTATGGCCTTGCACAATAGCTTCCATACGGTGTTGCACATTGCCAAGCGCTTTAGGGTGGCTGTATATGTAGAAATGGTCATGGGCAACCGCATCAAAGACCATCTTGGCCACATCAGTTGCACTGACTTTTCCGCTACCCACAGCTTTATCGCTCATGGCTTGCCCAATCAATTGGCTTTTTGTGGGCTTGTCAGCCTTCAATTGCTGCGGACGGTTGCGGTGGCTTTGACTGATACCCGTAGGCACAAAGTAAGGACACAACACACTGGCGCTGATTTGGTCTGTGACCAGTTTTAAATCTTGGTACAAGGTTTCCGTCAATGCCACCACCGCATGTTTGGTGACGTTGTAGATACCCATATTCGGAGGAGTTAACAACCCAGCCATGCTTGCAGTATTCACAATATGACCTTGGAAATCGGGATCTTTGCTGGCCGCTTCGAGCATCATGGGCGTGAATAGGCGCACGCCATGCAC
>CAYFLF010000186.1:0-4016 GCA_964343725.1 uncultured Bordetella sp. | reverse complement strand
TTAAGAATCCGCCTGCACTTTTGCGTCTTTGATCACCTTGGCCCATTTTTGGGTTTCGCTACGAATAAATTCTGCAAAGCGTTCGGGTGATCCACCACCATCTTCAGCGCCATAGAGATCAAATTTTTCGATCACATCAGGCATAGCCATGACTTTATTCATGTCTTCATTGATACGCTTGATAAATGCAGGATTCAATTTGGCAGGCCCTACCAAACCGTACCAAGTCGTTGCGTCAAAACCTGCAAACCCTTGCTCGTCCATGGTGGCTACGTTGGGATGCCCTTTCGCACGTTTAGCACGTGTTTGCGCCAAAGCAATGGCTTTTCCGCTTTTGACATGCGGTGTTGCAGACGTCATGGTCTCAAAACAATATTGCACTTGACCGCCAATTAAATCGGTCAATGCGGGGCCCGAACCTTTGTAGGGCACATGCAGGGCATCAATCCCTGCACGCAACTTAAACATCTCTAAAGCTAAGTGCTGGGCAGAACCACCACCAGCAGAAGCAAAACTGATCTTGCCAGGATTTTGTTTACACAAAGCCACCAGGTCTTTCACTGTTTTAGCGGGTTGGTTTTCGTTGCATATCAATAAATTAGGTGTCACGCCTACCAAGCCAATAGGCGAAAAATCACGCTCGACGTTGTAGCCTAATTTAGGTTGCAAACTAGTCGCCAATGCATGGCTATTGATATGTGCCATCAACAAGGTGTTGCCATCTGCAGCTTGCTTGGCGACATAGTCTGCTGCAATGACACCAGCCGCGCCGGCTTTGTTGTCAATCACAATGTTGATGTTCCACATCACTTGAAGTTTTTGTGCCAACACACGCGCTAATGCATCGGTCCCGCCTCCTGGTGGGAAGCCCACCACAATACGAATAGGGCCAGAGGGCAATGACTGCGCCTTGATCATCGGTGCAGCCAAGATAGCAGCGCTGGCCGCACCAGCTTGGAGTAGTTGTCTTCTTTGCATAGCGTCTCCTCAATATTGTTTTATGTGTGTTTATCGAATCAAAGCAGGAACTGGATGCGCAGAAAAATAATCCATCGCAGCTTGTACACCAGAGCCAGCCAACTTCACGCCACTGAGTTTGAGCCCCATTTCACAGGCAGAAACAGTAGCGATCACAGTTAAATCATTGCAATCGCCTAAATGGCCAATACGGAACATACGACCTTTCACCTTTCCTAGGCCAGTACCTAGCGAACAGTCAAAACGTTCGTAAATTATTTTGCGCACTGCATCTGCGTCAATACCTTCGGGAGTCATCACACCCGTCAATATGGGTGAATGCAATTCAGGATCAGCACATTGAATCGGCAATCCCCAAGCATTTACGGCAGCGCAGGCACCTGCTGACCAACGCTTGTGTCTTTTGAAGACAACGTCTAAACCTTGGCCCAAGAGCATGTCGCAAGCTTCGCTCAATCCGTAAAGCAAATTGGTGTTTGGTGTGGTGGGAAAGTAGCCTGTTTTATTGAATTCGATCATTTCATCCCATGCCCAAAACGATTTAGGCATCGTGGATTTTTGACTCGCCTCTAAGGCTTTAGGCGATATCGCGTTAAAGCCCAAACCTGGTGGCAACATGAGTCCTTTTTGCGAACCACCGACTGTGACGTCTACACCCCATGCATCATGGCGATAGTCAATCGCAGCCAAGCCAGAGACCGTGTCTACCAACAACAAGGCAGGATGCTTGGCATTGTCAATCGCACGCCGCACCGCAGGAATATCGCTTGTCACTCCTGTAGACGTTTCGTTGTGCACCACGCAAACCGCTTTGATCGAGTGGTGTGTATCTGCTTTTAAGCGCGCTTCAATCATGTTCGCCTGCACGCCATGGCGCCAGCCTTCAAGTCCTGGCATACCGATGAATTCCGTCTGAATACCTAAACGCGTAGCAAGCTTGTTCCACAAAGTGGCAAACTGGCCTGTCTCATACATCAACACGTGATCGCCAACACTCAAGGTATTGACCAATGCCGCTTCCCAAGCACCCGTTCCAGAGCAGGGGTAGATGATGACAGGATGCTGGGTTTGGAAAATCTTTTGCATGTCAGCAATCACTTTGAATGCCAAGCCTGCAAATTCAGGACCGCGGTGGTCGATCGTGGGCAAACTCATCGCTCGCAAAATGCGATCAGGAACTGGGGAAGGCCCAGGAATTTGCAAGAAGTGACGGCCTGAAGGATGGTAGTCAAGCTTTAACATAAGGGTGGAATCTCCAATAGATTTGTTATTGTTTACATTCAAAATAGCTAGATGACAGATGCAATCTTATCCACTCCAGCAAAAACCTACGAACGAATAGCCAGCGCAAGCAATGAAGTAGCTGCTCGCCTAGCTGCAAGATTGCGTGAAGAAACACAAGGTGAGGTGTTGTTTACGCCCTCAGATAGGGGACGTTATGCAACCGATGCATCGATTTATCAGGTAATACCCTTAGGGGTATTTGTTCCGCGCGACAACCACGAAGTTGGCATCGCCATGGATATTTGTCGCGATCTAGGAGTGCCCATCGTCCCGCGTGGCGGTGGCACGAGCCAATGCGGGCAAACCACTGGCGCTGGGTTAGTGATTGACTACAGCAAATATGTACGACATGTTTTGCATATTGATACAGATCGACGCACAGCTGAGGTTGAACCGGGACTAGTCTTAGACCATTTGAACGCACAACTCAAATCCAAGGGACTTTGGTTTCCAGTGGATGTCTCCACTAGCGCCCAAGCCACCATCGGCGGTATGGCGGGCAACAACTCATGTGGTAGCCGCTCGATTGCATACGGCAACATGGTGCACAACGTCTTGGGTGCGACTGCAAGAATGAGTGATGGCAAGGTATTGCAGTTAGGGCGATTTGACCAAAGCGCTGGTCGCGCAAGAGCATTAGGTGAGTTTGTACAAAAGCTTGCTAAGCAGTTACAACCCGAGATCGAAGCCCATTGGCCAAAAGTCTTGCGACGGGTCGCTGGTTATAACCTCGATATCTTTTGCAATCAAAACGAGCGGCCTTACACCTCCGATGGGTCTGTGAATCTTGCGCATTTGCTAATTGGTAGCGAAGGCACTTTGGCCATGACGCAATCGCTCACTTTGCAACTGGCAGAACTACCCCGTTCAAAAGTGCTGGGTGTAGTGAACTTTCCAACTTTCTACCAAGCCATGGATGCGGCACAGCATATTGTCAAACTTGGCAACGGCACACTCACGGCGGTTGAACTGGTGGACCGCACCATGATTGACCTGTCCTTGCAAAACCCTGCATTTGCGCCAACGATTCGCACAGCCTTAACGGGTGAACCTGAGGCTATTTTGTTGGTGGAGTTTGCAGGCGCTGATAAAGAAATGCTCAAACCCCATATGCGTCAATTGGTGGAATTGATGGGTGATTTGGGTTTACCCAACAGCGTTGTAGAAATGATTGACGATGCACCGCAAAAAAACCTATGGGAGGTTCGCAAAGCCGGTCTCAACATCATGATGAGCTTAAAAGGCGATGGCAAGCCTGTGAGCTTTATTGAAGACTGCGCCGTGCCATTGGTGCATTTGGCTGAATACACCAATGCCTTGACGGAAGTTTTTAAACGCCATGGCACCAAAGGCACTTGGTATGCACATGCCTCCGTTGGCACGCTGCATGTGCGGCCTATCTTGGATATGCGGCGCGATGGCGCTCAAAAAATGCGCCAAATCGGTGAAGAGGCCAGCGCGCTTGTGCGTCAATTCAAAGGGGCTTACAGCGGTGAGCATGGCGATGGTTTGTGCAGAGGCGAATGGATTGAATGGCAATTTGGTCCACGCATCAACGATGCCTTTAGACAAATCAAACAGCATCTTGATCCAATCAATTTACTGTCTCCTCAGCGCATCATCGATCCTCCAAAAATGGATGACACGCGTTTGATGCGCTACGGCAATAGCTACCAAGTGATCCCCATCAAAACGGCGCTGGACTGGAGTGCTTGGAATGTGCATAACGACCCAGCCACAGAAAAAACTACAGC
>CAYFLF010000185.1:0-4102 GCA_964343725.1 uncultured Bordetella sp. | reverse complement strand
GGCTAGCACGGCTGATGATGCGAGTTTTTCTGCTCGAATTTCAGCTGGGCGGGTGACGCTCGCGTTTTGAGCCAAGGCTGTGGCACTCCAGCACAACAAAGACAGAAGAATAGAAAACTGGATAGGGCTACTTTTTTTCATACGGACAAATGACAAGTAAAGGTTATTGATGTGGATTTAATTGCACCCAGCCTTCTAAGGCAGTGCGTCTGACAGTTTCTTTAAGTTCATGACTGCTGCTTGATTCTGATAACTTTGCAATTTCGCTACAAGTCGCTTTCATACTGAGTGCCAGTTTTTCAAAATTAGCTTTTACCAGCTGCATTTCGGACTCTGGTCCAACCAAAGCCAATAGATTAGCAAAAGGCTTCCAACGCACCAAGTTGCTAGAAGCTGGCGTGATATCTAACAACATAATTCGACAATTAAATGCATGGGCTTGTAACTCACGCATCAAGATTTGGAGCTGCTGGTCTCGCCAAGGTTCTTGCGCACGCCAACTCCACACAGCCAACGGTGCATGCAAGGGGGGCATGTCGCTACACCAATGGCGTTTTTGGATGATGAACCAAACACGAAGCAATGCCACAAACAATAACCCAAGCGCGGCAGACAAATGCAAATCTAAAAACAGATGCTCGGTGTTGAGGCTGATGAAACTGATCCCCAGCATGACAGAGGGAAGTCCCAACATGCCTGCCGTCAAAGACGAAACGCTTTTGTGATAAGTCCAAAACGCCAAACCGACACACATCACGATAGCAACCAGCGCACCCAACCACTTGGGCATCTCGCGCATGACTCTTTTGTTCAAGGCATTGTCAATACCGGTTGCCAGGGATTCCACGCCAGGTTGCGCAGAAGACAGTGGTGTGGGATGAATATCGTGCAAGCTTGGTGCTGTTGAGCCAATGATCACGATTTTTCCAGCAAACGATGGCACTTTCTCTTTTGGCTGATCGCCATCTGCCAGTGCAAAAACGTCTGCAAAGTTGATGTGCGGGTAACTATTGGCTTTTTTACGCCAGTTAATCAGCACATCGTCTTCCGTGGCGTTATCAGAAGCTACTTTTTGCGCTTTATTCTGAAACCGTTCTAACCAAAATGCATGGGCTTGTGGGTCGACTTGTTGCACCACGCTCATCGGCAGCGACTGAATCATCCCGCCATCATCCAAGCGCTCAAAGTAGCGGTAACGCCGCAAGATGCCATCGCGGTCTACGTAGCCATTGTTGTAACCAAGGGGTCTGGCTGCTACGCCTGGTAATACCGGTGGAATAAGCGCGACGGTGGAGAGCTCTTTGGTTTCTTGCGGCGCTGTTTTGACCCATAGACTTGGCAAGTTTTTTTGCGTCAACTCACTTTTGTCATCATTGTCTTTGGGTAATCGCACCAAACCAAAATGGCTATGCGCGCTTCGCTTAGCAGCGGCATCGAACGCCGCATCCCCTCCAGGATTCAAACGGTCGACATCAGAAAAAATAATGTCCCAGACGACTGCGGCGGGTTGTTGCTCTTCTACATAGTCCAACACCGAAGCGAGCGTATCGCGTGGCCAAGGCCAGCGACCAAATTCTGTGGCCATACGGGCCAATGCAGATTCATCGATGTCGATGATGACTATGCGAGGGTCTGCCGGTGCGGTGATCAAGCGGCCGCGCACCATGTTGTCGTATGTGGTTTGGGCCAATCCACCAGTGACCCCAACCAACAACACATCAACCACGATCCATGCGGAAAAAACCAGCACTAAACCTATGTGAACCCACTTATCTGGCCAGCTAGACAGATAAGCAAGAAATTGACGCTCAAGGCTTTGCCACCAGGGCGTTTTAGCCTCAGTCGAGGTTGACAATGCGGACCCGACGGTTTTCTGCAGCTAATGGATTGGCAGCGTTAGCAAGTTGTGTAGAGCCCTTGCCGCTTGCAACGAGTCTGTTGATCGCAACCCCTTGGTGCACCAAAAATTGCTGAACCGCTTCCGCTCGTTGTTGGCTGAGTTTGAGGTTGTATGCGTCATTGCCTTTGGCATCGGTGTGGCCTTCGACTTCAAATTTAGAGGCGCTCAGCTCCGCTGCTTTGAGTGCGGTAGATAAGTTCAACAAAGCTTGCTGGCTCACTGGACTGATTTGGGCAGAGTTGAATTCAAACTGAATTTGCAAGGACAAGGAGGGTTTGACCACAGGGGCTGGGGGCGCCGCCTCCGCTGCTTGGTCAACTGCCTCTACCGATAAGTTACGCAAACTACGTGTACGCCTTGGCGCTTCAGGCACAGGTTGCGTTTTGAGTTGATCGATCATTTGTTGCGCACTAGGTGCTGCTTGCGCAAACACAGAAGAATTTGCAAAAACAGCGAATGCAATGAAAGCAACTGTGGAGAGGAGGTTTTTCATAGTCGGCAATCTTATGAATTTGAAAGAATTTGATTATGGATAAAGATTCCCAGCATATTTTGATGTTTTGCCAAGCACCCAGTAAAACGCTCAATTGTTGAGTCAAAAAGGTTTAAATTGGTGCGGCTGGCGGGGATCGAACCCACGACCCTTGGCTTCGGAGGCCAATACTCTATCCACTGAGCTACAGCCGCATCGTGGCAAGACGGGCCATTGTAGAGGGCTGGCTATAATTTCAGCTGTTTTGCGCACCCTCTAAGGACTCCCCTCATCATGAGCGACAACCACCACGAAGAAGCCCACACCGGGCCCATCAAAACCCCCAAACAGCTTTTGTTAGCTGTCGCTTATTCGTTCATTCTTCCTGTATTCATCATCATTGGCTTGGTGTATTTCGTGACATCAGACAACAAGCCGCAAGCGGGTAGCACCAACGCGTCTGAATCAGTCGCAGCACGAATTCAAAAAGTGGGTTCTGTCGAAATCAAATCAGCCAATGCAGAACCTCGCTCTGGTGAAGAAGTATTCAAAGGCCAATGCGGGGGTTGCCATACTGCTGGCACCTTGGGCTCACCAAAATTTGGCGATGCCGCGGCTTGGGCACCTCGCGTGGGCAAGGGTTACGCCACATTGCTCACATCGGCCCTCAAAGGCAAAGGCAATATGGCCGCGCAAGCTGGCGGTGAATACAGCGACTTTGAAATTGGCCGTGCGGTCGTTTATATGGCAAACGGTAGCGGTGGTAAGTTGGCTGAACCCAAAAATCCAGAAGCCAAATAGTCTGGTCAACTCTCACCAAACAAAAGCCACCTCTTCTGGGTGGCTTTTTTCATGGATTGGATCCTGAGCTTCTGCTTCGTACTGCTTGTGAACGTTATGGCACCCTCTCTTTAGGGCTTGTGGTTTCGATGCGGACTTAAACAAAAGCCAAAGCGCTTTTGTAAATCCTGCTTGGCGATGTTGCGCGGCACCCATTCTTCAGACTCAATTTTTTGAACAGCTTGCAACATGTCCATGCTGTGCAAAAGTCCAAAGCCCAGATCCGTCTCTAAATACAGCCATCCCACTTCGTCTAGCCAACTAGCTTGGTATTGCACCAAGCCTTGGGTATGACTTTGTATGCCGCCATCGGGTTGCAAGCGCCAAACCCAAGGCGTGGCTTCTAATTCAACATACACACGTTGCGGCCCGTTCTGAAAAAACCAGCAACCGCGCCCGTCAACGTCGTAATTACGGCCAATAAATTCGATGAGCTTTTCATGCTGAAGTTTGGAGCCTTTGCTTTTTGAAAACTCACCTGCCGCTTGCACCGCGTCGTCACGCATATACCAATCACCGCGCGCGTCTAGCCCGAGCCAGCCATAGCAGTCGGGCACGTTAGGCCACTTGGCAAGTGCTTGTTTGACGATGTCATCCATGGTTTTGTAGAGAGGTGTTTTTTATATTTTGCTTTCAAACCATCGCAACACGGCTTGTGGCAGAGCATGCAAGGTTCCGGGAAATGCACCACTGGTAAATCCAACATGGCCCCCATCCTGCGGTTGGTATAACTCTACGCAAGGCGCAACGTCATTTTGTTGAGGTAGGCAGGTGGCTGGCACAAAAGGGTCGTTTTGTGGGTTGATCACCCACGCGGGTATGTCGATATTCGCAAGGCTTGGTTTAGCCGATGCACGCAACCAATAATCGCTTGCATCTTTGAACCCGTG
>CAYFLF010000184.1:0-4107 GCA_964343725.1 uncultured Bordetella sp. | reverse complement strand
TGTGCTGCTGGTTCGTCGTGCGCGCGATGGATGGCGTGGGCCGCTGCTTTGTAGAGGGTGTCATTGACCAAGGTGGACTTGCCCGAACCCGACACGCCAGTGACGCAAGTGAGCAAACCCACAGGGAAATCTGCCGTCACGTTTTGCAAGTTATTACCGCGTGCCCCTTGGATGCGGATGACCTGATGTGCGGGTGCTTGTTTGTTGATCAAGCGCTGTGCAGCGAGTTGCTCAGCAGGCACTTGCCAAAACGCATGGCGTTTGCGCGGTACTTCGATACGCAGGCTTTGTGCGAGATAGCGTCCCGTCAGAGATTGCGAGCTGGCTTCAATTTCAGCGGGCGTACCCTGCGCCATCACGCGTCCGCCATGCACACCTGCGCCTGGGCCCATGTCAACGCAAAAATCGGCCGCGCGAATCATGTCTTCATCGTGCTCGACCACCAGCACGCTGTTACCAATGTCACGCAAATGTTTGAGGGTATCGATCAAGCGGTCGTTGTCGCGCTGGTGCAAACCGATGCTCGGCTCGTCCAACACATACATCACACCCGTCAGGCCTGAACCAATTTGCGAGGCTAATCGGATGCGTTGCGCCTCTCCACCAGACAGGGTGTCCGCATTACGGTCAAGACTTAAGTAGTTCAACCCCACATCGTTCAAGAACTTCAAGCGTGATGCGATTTCACGTACCACTTTGTCAGCGATTTCTGCTTTTGCACCATGCAATTGCAAGTTGCTGAAATACGTGAAGCAATCACCCAATGTGGTGTGGCTGATTTCAAAAATGCCACGCATTTGCTCGCCTTCACCGATACGCACATGGCGTGCTTCGCGGCGTAACCGAGTTCCTTTGCACTCCAAGCATGCACGAGAACCTCGGTATCGAGCGAGGTCTTCGCGCACCACAGCGGAATCTGTTTCGCGGTAACGCCGCTCCATATTGACCAAGATGCCCTCGAAGGGATGCTTTTTGCTGAGCTTTTTACCGTTGGCGTGTAAGTTGTAATGGAACTTGATCTCTTCTTCGCCAGAGCCATACAGCAAGACTTGTTGAATCTCGGGAGTCAATGTTTCGAAGGGGGCATCCAAATCAAATTCGTAGTGCTTGGCAAGACTCTCCAGCACGCTGAAATATTGCGGATTACGGCGGTCCCAGCCCCGAATGGCGCCGCTACCCAAACTCAATGTGGGAAATGCCACCACGCGGTGGGGATCAAAAAAATCTTGGTGCCCCAAACCATCGCAGGCAGGGCAAGCGCCGACTGGCGAATTAAAAGAGAACAAACGGGGCTCTAGTTCGCTGATGGTGTAGTGGCATTGCGGGCAAGCGAACTTGGCGTTGAAACTGTGCTCCACGCCCGTGTCCATTTCGAGCGCAATCGCACGGCCCTCGGCTAAGCGCAAAGCGGCTTCGAAGCTTTCGGCCAGGCGTTGGCGTAGTCCCAAAGGTGGCTGAGAGACTGCAACGTTGCCAATGTTGGGTTCTTTCGCGGTGTTGAGGGTTGTCGCGCTCGCTGGTGTGCTTGTTGGAGTGATAGTTGGTGTATTTGTTGGCGTGCTCGTTGTTGTGCCTGTTGGTGCGACGGTGGATGTGTCTTCATGCCGAATCTTGACGCGATCGACCACGACATCAATATCGTGCTTCTCGGTTTTTTTGAGAGATGGCAGATCGTCGTACTCAAAAATTTGTCCACCAATTCGAAACCGCACAAAGCCTTGGGCTTGCAACTGGTGGAAGGTTTCGCTGTATTCACCTTTGCGGTCGCGCGCGATGGGCGCGAGCAACATCAGTTTGGTGTCTTCAGGCAAAGCCATGACCGCGTCGACCATTTGCGTCACGCTTTGCGCTTGCAAGGCTTGGCCATGGTCAGGGCAATAGGGCGTGCCCGCACGGGCAAACAACAGACGCAGGTAATCGTGTATCTCGGTCACCGTGCCCACGGTCGATCGCGGGTTGTGGCTGGTGGCTTTTTGTTCAATGCTGATGGCGGGTGACAAGCCTTCAATCAGATCGACATCGGGTTTGTCGAGTCGGCCTAAAAATTGGCGCGCATAGGCAGACAAACTTTCCACATAACGTCGCTGGCCCTCGGCGTACAGCGTGTCAAAGGCCAAACTCGATTTGCCCGACCCCGACAAACCTGTGATCACCACCAACTGGTTGCGTGGGATATCGAGGTCAATGTTTTTTAGGTTATGGGTGCGTGCACCGCGAATGCTGATATTGCGCATCGCGGAGGGCTGTTGGAGGGCTTGGCCTAAATAAGGGCCGTCATGGGGTGCGTTCACAGGTCAGTTAAATCATGGGCAACCCGACATGATAGTGCGCCACGAAGAATGTGTCATGGATGCGGGACAATCGTGGGCTGTGAATCTGTCTGCAGCGCCCCTTTCAAACCCCCAAGATCCCGCGAATATGACCGCTACGGAGCGGCGCGCGAGCAGCACCTTATCTTTCATTTTTGCCTTGCGCATGCTGGGTTTGTTTTTGGTGCTCCCCGTATTTGCACTGGAGGCGCGCAAATACCCTGGCGGAGATGATCCCGCCTTGATCGGACTAGCGATGGGCGTTTATGGTTTGACCCAAGGCGTTTTGCAAATTCCGTTTGGCGTTGCGTCTGACAAATTTGGACGCAAGCCTGTCATTTTGTTGGGGCTGCTGGTGTTTGCGGTTGGAAGCCTTTGGGCCGCCTTGGCTGACAACATGCAAGGTTTATTGATAGGTCGTGCGATGCAGGGCGCTGGCGCCGTATCCGCAGCGGTGACAGCCTTGCTAGCGGATCTAACCCGCGACATTGTTCGAACCAAAGCCATGGCGCTGGTGGGCGCCAGCATTGGATTGATGTTTGCGCTGTCTTTGGTGCTTTCGCCATGGCTAGCAGCTTGGATTGGCTTATCTGGCTTGTTTTTGCTGACCGCCGTTCTCGCCATTGGCGGCATGGCGGTCGTGCGATGGCTGGTGCCCGAACAGCCCCCACCTCACGCGCCATCAGAGAACTCTGGTTTGGGCGCAGTGCTGGGGCACAAGGAATTGATGCGTTTGAATGTGGGTGTGTTCATCTTGCACGCGGTGCAGTTAGCGATGTGGGTGGCCATTCCAGCCATGTTGGTGCAGGCAGGATTGGACAAGCACGAACACTGGCAGATTTACTTGCCTGCAGTGTTGGCTTCGTTTGTGGTGATGGGACTGGTCTTTGCCATGGAGCGACGAGGCTATTTACGCGCAGCTTTTTTAGTGGCAGTTGGATTAATCGCTGTGGTGCAAGTAGCTTTGTTGTGGCTGGGGTCGATGACGCCTTCTTTGCAAGCATTGGCCTTGGTGTTGTTTGTTTTTTTCTGTGGCTTCAATGTCCTTGAGGCGACGATGCCGAGTTTGACCTCTCGGGTGGCTTCTGTATCTGCGCGTGGAACCGCTATGGGCTTCTACAACACCTTGCAGTCCTTGGGTTTCTTTGCGGGGGGTTGGTTAGGTGGACTTTGCGCAAAATGGTATGGCACACAAGGAATATTTTCGAGTTGCACTTTACTCATGGTGCTTTGGTTGGTGGTAGCGTGGCCGATGGTGGTTCCAAAACCGAAAAACGCATAATTAGCCCATCTCTGGAGGAAAAATCCCATGGCATCTGTGAACAAAGTCATCTTGGTCGGTAACTGCGGCCGCGACCCCGAAGTCCGCTATTTACCTAGCGGTCAGGCCGTCGCCAATGTCAGCATCGCTACTTCTAGCAAGCGCAAAGACCGTAACAGTGGCGAGATGATCGAAGACACCCAATGGCATCGGATCACGTTTTACGATCGATTAGCCGAAATCGCGGGTGAATTTGTCAAAAAAGGCCGTCCCATTTATGTTGAAGGTCGTCTGAAATACGGCACCTACACCGATAAAACCACCGGCGTAGAAAAAAATACCGTCGACATCATTGCCACCGAACTACAGCTCTTGGGTGGACGTGAAGGCATGGGTGCTCCTGGCGGTGGCGGCGAAGAGGGTGGCTACAGCCGTGCACCGGCGGCTAAACCAGCGTCAGCGCCTGCCGGCGCCGGCGCCAAAGCGCCCGCAAAAGGCGGCTTTGACGATATGGATGACGATATTCCGTTTTAAAGC
>CAYFLF010000183.1:0-4126 GCA_964343725.1 uncultured Bordetella sp. | reverse complement strand
ACGGAAAATGTATGTCAAAAGATCAAATCCCACAACCCAATGTTTTATTTATCTCTGTAGATCAATGGCCGGGTTATTTGCTGGGTTGTGCTGGCCATCCTGTCATACAAACTCCCACCATCGACCATCTTGCCAAACTTGGCACACGCTTTAGTAATGCCTACGCAGAATCGCCAATTTGTATTCCCTCACGGCGATCCATGATGACTGGGCAATCACCCAAGGGGCATGGGGATAGAAGTTTCAATCCAACCCTGAGGATGCCTCAGAAAAACCTTTTAGCCCAAACTTTCCGTGATTCGGGTTATCAATCTGTTGCAATCGGCAAGCTTCACGTTTATCCACCACGCGACAGAATAGGTTTTGATGATGTCTTGTTGGCGGAAGAGGGTAGACCAAAGCTAGGTGCGATTGATGACTATGAAATGTATTTAGCTGCGCAAGGACATCCTGGCGAACAGTTCTTGCATGGCATGAACAATAATGACTATCTCAATCGGCCATGGCATTTAGATGAAGAATGTCACGTCACCAATTGGATCACCAGAGAGGCTGCTCGTACTATCAAAAGACGTGATCCAACGCGTCCAAGCTTTTGGCATGTTTCTTATACACATCCGCATCCGCCCTTGGCTCCATTGAAATGCTATTTGGATATGTATCGAGATATTGCCATCGATTCGCCAATACATGCTGATTGGGAAAAAACTAAAAAAATCAGTGCATTAGACGCAGTTCGTTCGTATTGGCCAGTTGGTGAAAATCCTGATACGCACAAACAACTAAGGCAAGCCTTTTACGCACTCTGCACGCACATTGACCATCAAATTCGTATTATCTTGGGCACTTTGCGCGAGGAAGACTTGTTGGATAACACCATTATTCTTTTTACATCTGATCACGGAGACATGTTGGGTGACTTTGGATTATGGGCAAAGAGAATGTTTTACCAAGGATCTAGTGCTATTCCAATGATCTTGATAGATACTGCGCATGGCAGAAAAATTCGTGCAAATCATATTGATACCCGTTTGGTTGGTCTGCAAGACATCATGCCTACGCTACTCGATCTTGCCGGCATTGCAATCCCATCAACAGTAGAGGGATTGTCGATGGCTAATAATCAAACTCGCTCATTTCTTTACGGAGAATGCAGAGAAGACTCAGGTGCAACTCGAATGTTGCATGACGGGCGCCATAAATTGATTTGGTACCCAGGGGGTAATGTATTTCAATTATTTGATTTAGAGCTAGACCCTCGAGAACGAGTTGACTTATCTGATCACCCAGACTACCAAACTACTCTCCTTAAGTTACAAGACCTTTTGGTTCAAAACCTGCATGGAATTGATTTAACTTGGGTGAAAGATGGAAAGCTAATAGGTTTTGTACCTTCTACTTCTGAATTTAAAGCTGACCGCGCCATGTCTGGACAAAGAGGTTTGCACTTTCCTTCTCCTCCTTTGGATCCAGCAGGTAAACAAGTTGGATCGCCATAAGCTTTGACTCATTTTCTAAGGGACAAATATGAAAAATAGGCGTTACTTTTTAGCGGCTGCAGGAGCTGCGATATCTAGCTCGGTTACAAATTCTGTTCTGGCAGATCCGTCTACTGAGCGACCAATTCGATTACTTGTTGGTTTCGCCCCAGGTGGGGCAGTCGACAGTGTTGCAAGAGTTTTAGCTGTTCAATTAACTGAAATTCTCGGCCAAAGCGTTGTGGTTGAAAACAGGCCTGGCGCATCGGCCAATATCGCTGCCCAGAACTTAGTGCAATCACCTGCTGATGGTTTGACAATCTTATTTGGCGCTTTTGCACATAGTGTGAACCCAAGCCTCATACGCATTGGTTATGAGCTTTCTGAGTTGATGCCACTTATTCAACTAACGCGTGTACCTACTATTTTGTTGGTTAATAAAGACAGCCCCTATAAAACTGCTGCGGAGCTGATTGCTGCAGGACGTAGTAAACCCCAAGGACTTACCTATGGTTCTGGCGGCAGTGGTACTGCTTCGCATTTGGCACCTGAACTATTTGCCAGACGTGTTGGCCTAAAAGTACTTCATATTCCCTATAAAGGAGGCTTGTTAGCTATGCAAGCCGTTATTGCAGGTGATGTTGATTTCATGTGCGAGAACCCTCAACCGACATTTATGTCACCTGGTTCGCCTATTCGACCATTAGCGGTGTTTCAGCCAAACAGACTAGCTTTGTTACCTGATGTTCCTTCTATTCAAGAGGCAGGTTTTAAACAAGATTTAACCATTCGATCCTGGCACGGACTTTTTCTAAAAAGAGGAACGCCTGAGTCAATTACAAACCGTATTCTTAAAGCCACTCAAGACGCCATGTCTCGGACAGCATTACGCTCACGAATAAATGCCATGGCAATTGAAACGGTAGAGAGTAATCCTCAAGCTTTTGCTAGCTTCTTTTCTAGCGAAGTAGAAACGTGGGGAAAAGTGATTAAAGACGCACAAATTAAAGCAGATTGATTTATGAAAATAGGAATTGCCGGATTAGGCCAAATGGGAAGCGCGATAGCGCGGAGATTTATACAACTAGGTTTGCCAATTACTGTTTTTAATAGAAGTTCTGGCCCTAGTAAAAAATTGGCTTCTGAGGGTGCATTGGTAGCTGATAACCTCAAAAGCCTAGCGCAATCTGTAGACTTAGTTTTTACAGTTGTATCTGATGGTGTCGACGTTGAAGAAGTCATACTAGGAAATAATGGATTGCTCGAGGGCGCCCATGAAAATTCCTTATTTATTGAATGCAGCACCATTGACCCAGATATCTCTGCTCGAATTGCAAAAACTGTTCGTACTGCTGGGCATCGCATGATTGATGCGCCTATTGGCGGGCGACCAACCCAAGCAGAACAAGGACAACTAATTTTTATGGTAGGGGCATTACCAGAGGACTTGGAGTATGCGCGTGAAGCATTGACATTGTTGAGTACAAAAATTGTGCATTGCGGCGGTCCTTCAATGGGTATCACCATGAAAGTTGTCAATAACGCAATGAGTCAATCCCTACAACTAATGGACATAGAGGCAATGGCTTTGGGAATGAAGGCTGGGCTAGATCCTCGAGTTATCTTAGATGTATTGACTTCAACTGCTGCTGACAATGCTCCACTACGTGGACGAATTCCACAAAATGTTCTCAATAATCATTACCCTTCTGGTTTTTCTGCAAAACTAGCGCACAAGGATCAAGGACTGGCGCACTCTATGGCATCGCGACTTGGGGTACCTTTATTCACGCTAGGACAAGCTCGACAAATCTATAGCATCGCCCTGACTCAGGGCTTAGGTGAGGGACCTAGTGAAATAGTTGCCAAGGTTATTGAGCAAATGTCTGGCGTGAAGTTGATCTATCCAGAGAAGTAACAACTTGCAGCTTTGGATTTTTCTATTAGCTAAAAGTAATTCCTGCAGACTTCACGATTCGATTGATCTGATCGGATGATCGTTTAATGAGATCAATGAATTCTTGTTCAGTACTTGTTTGGACAGAGATTCCTCCTGCTTCTAATTGACTGCGTAACTCGGGGCTTGCAGCAATCTTTTGAATTTCTTTACCAATTCGTCCAGTGGCTACAGCAGGACTTTTGGTTGGCATCAAGAACCCCCAGAAGTTTGTAAAGTAAAACCCAGTAACACCGGATTCAGCTACTGTTGGAACGTCTGGAATAGCTGCTACTCTTGCGCCCGTTACTGCAAGTGCTTTGATAAGACCTGCCTTAGCGCTATTGAATGCGGCTCCATCAATCATGATGTCGATATGTCCTCCAAGCAAGTCGTTCAAAGCAGGGGCACCGCCTTTATAGGGAACGTGCAAGATATCCACGCCTGCTAGGCTCTTGATCATTTCAAGCGATAGATGCCCAATACTTCCTGGTCCTGCAGTGCCGCAGCGAAATTTTCCAGGATTAGATTTTGCAAGATTGAGAAGTTCTCTTAAATTGTTAACGGGTAAATCTTTTCGCCCAGTAATGACAATTGAAACAGCCGCAATCGTTGAAATAGGGATGAAATCTCTCAAGGTGACATAAGACAGTGCTGGATTGGCGATAGGGTTGATGCATAGCGATCCCAAGTCACCAATGACCATGTTGTA
>CAYFLF010000182.1:0-4135 GCA_964343725.1 uncultured Bordetella sp. | reverse complement strand
ATGGATCACCGCGGAAATCCGTTCCGAGTTTGTCGATTTCATCTAACAAGAACAAAGGGTTGCGCGTGCCAACTTTGGTTAAGCTCTGCAAAACTTTGCCTGGCATAGCACCGATGTAGGTACGGCGATGACCACGAATCTCCGCTTCGTCGCGCATACCACCCAAGGCCATACGCACGTATTTGCGTCCAGTGGCTTTAGCGATAGATTGGCCTAAAGAGGTCTTACCGACACCAGGAGGGCCGACCAAACAAAGAATAGGTGCTTTGACTTTGTCAACACGTTGCTGCACCGCAAGATATTCCAAGATACGGTCTTTGACTTTGTCTAAGCCGTAGTGGTCTTCGTTGAGCACGTGTTCAGCATTGCCAAGATCGTGTTTGATTTTGGTTTTCTTCGCCCAAGGCAAGCCGACCAACACGTCAATGTAGTTGCGCACCACAGTGGCTTCAGCCGACATGGGGGACATGAGTTTGAGTTTTTTCAACTCGGCTTCGGCTTTTTTGCGCGCCTCTTGCGGCATGCGGGCGGCTTTGATTTTTTTCTCGATCTCTTCGATGTCAGCGCCCTCTTCGCCTTCACCGAGTTCTTTTTGAATGGCTTTGACTTGCTCGTTCAAATAAAAATCGCGCTGGTTTTTTTCCATTTGGCGCTTGACGCGGCCACGGATTTTTTTGTCCACATTCAAAATGTCGACTTCGCGCTCGAGTTGCTCGTAGAGGTTTTCTAAACGCTCTTTCACCGACGACAAATCGAGAACGACTTGCTTGTTTTCTAACTTCAAAGGCAAGTGCGCGGCAATGGTGTCTGCCAAGCGGCCTGCATCGTCAATGCTCGCGATAGACGTGAGGATTTCTGGTGGAATTTTTTTGTTCAGTTTGACGTATTGGTCAAACTGTTGCATCACTGCGCGGCGCAAAGCTTCTACTTCGCTACCAGTTTCCGTGGGCGCCACTTCGATCGGTGTGACATGCGCAGTGAAGTGCGCTTCGCCGTCTTCAATGCCATCGACTTTGGCGCGTTGCTGGCCTTCGACCAATACTTTCACCGTGCCGTCTGGCAACTTCAACATTTGCAAAATGGTGGAGACGCAACCGACTTGGAACATGTCGGTGACTTCGGGTTCGTCTTTGGCCGCAGCTTTTTGGGCTACGAGCATGATGCGACGCTCTGCGGCCATCGCGGTCTCGAGCGCTTTGATGCTCTTGGGGCGTCCCACAAAAAGCGGGATGACCATGTGCGGAAACACGACCACATCGCGCAACGGCAATAGCGGAAGCTCAATAGGAGTTGGGGGTAATGGTGGTTGTCCAGACATAGGGTCTGCCTTCCTGTGAAAAGGGGACAGGCCGCCGGCACTGTCCCCATGTTTTTGCGTTATGCCTTTTTGGCTGCCTCTCGGTACACCAGCAAGGGGGGTTTGTTTTCGTCGATGGTGGCTTCTTCGACCACCACTTTTTCGACATTACTGGAATTCGGTAATTCAAACATGGTGTCAATCAGCGATTGTTCAAGGATAGAACGCAGTCCACGTGCACCGGTTTTACGGGCCAAGGCCTTTTTGGCGATGGCGCGCAGGGCTTCAGGTCGCACTTCGAGTTCAGCGCCTTCCATGGCCAAAAGCTTGGCGTATTGCTTGATGAGCGCGTTTTTGGGCTCGGTCAAGATTTGCACCAAAGTGTCTTCCGTCAATTCAGCCAAGGTTGCGACAACTGGCATACGACCCACCAATTCGGGGATCAGACCGAATTTGATGATGTCCTGAGGTTCTACCGCTCCAAAAATTTCGGTCAGACTGCGGTTTTCTTTACTTTTCACGGTGGCAGCAAAGCCAATGCCAGAGGCTTCGGTACGGCTTTCGATCACTTTTTCGAGGCCGGCAAAGGCACCGCCGCAGATAAACAGAATGTTGGTGGTGTCGACCTGCAAGAAATCTTGGTTGGGATGTTTGCGCCCGCCTTGCGGTGGAATGCTGGCCATCGTGCCTTCAATCAACTTGAGCAAAGCTTGCTGCACACCCTCGCCCGACACGTCGCGGGTGATCGAGGGGTTGTCCGATTTGCGGGAGATTTTGTCGATCTCGTCGATGTAGACGATGCCGCGTTGGGCGCGTTCAACGTCGTACTCGCAGCTTTGCAAGAGTTTTTGGATGATGTTTTCTACGTCTTCGCCCACATAGCCAGCTTCGGTCAAGGTGGTGGCGTCAGCCATGACGAACGGCACATTGAGCATGCGGGCCATGGTTTGGGCCAGCAATGTTTTGCCAGAACCAGTCGGGCCGATCAACAAAATATTGCTCTTAGAGAGTTCAACGTCGTCTTTTTTGGCGCCTTCTTTGTGCTTGAGTCGCTTGTAGTGGTTGTAGACCGCTACCGACAAAGCGCGCTTGGCAGGCTCTTGGCCAATGACATAGTTGTCGAGGTTGGCTTTGATTTCAGACGGGGTGGGAAGTTCGTTACGCTCTTTGGTGGCGTCTTCTAGGGCTGGCAACTCATCGCGAATGATGTCGTTACACAGGTCGATACATTCGTCACAAATAAAGACCGAAGGCCCGGCGATGAGCTTTTTGACCTCGTGCTGGCTTTTGCCGCAAAAGGAGCAGTAAAGTGTTTTTTCGCTGGAATTGCCTTTTTTGTCAGCCATGTAATTAAATTGCCAAAGTTGTGGCTATGTTAACCGCGCTTGTCGATCACCTTGTCGATCAGTCCGTATTCCTGTGATTCGGTCGCGCTCAGGTAGTAATCGCGCTCGGTATCGCGCTCAATCTTCTCCAATGGCTGTCCCGTGCGCTCGGCCAAGATACGGTTGAGTTGCTCGCGGGTTTTGAGGATTTCGCGGGCGTGGATTTCGATTTCTGTGGCCTGCCCTTGCGTTCCGCCCAAAGGCTGGTGAATCATGACCTTGGAATTGGGCAAAGAAAAGCGCTTACCTTTCTCGCCAGCAGCCAGCAAGAACGCACCCATGCTCGCGGCCATGCCAATGCAAAGGGTGGAAACGTGGGGCTTGATGAAGTTCATGGTGTCGTAAATCGACATACCAGCGCTGACAGAACCGCCAGGCGAGTTGATGTAGAGCGAAATGTCTTTGTCTGGGTTTTCGCTCTCGAGAAACAGCAACTGCGCGACCACCAAGTTAGCGGTTTGGTCGTTGACCGCACCCACCATAAAGATGACACGCTCTTTGAGCAAACGGGAGTAGATGTCGTAGGAACGTTCGCCACGTCCTGACTGTTCGATCACCATGGGCACGAGGCCCAAGGCTTGAGTTTCTAAAGCGCTCATTTGGTTTCCTAGGGTGTATCTCACTGTTGGCCCATTAATTCGTCGAAGGAAATGGTTTTTTCATTCACCTTGGCGTGCGACAAGATGTATTCGGTCACATTGTTTTCAATCACCATGGCTTCGACCTCGCCCAAACGGGTCATGTCGCTGTAATACCAACGCACCACCTCAGCAGGCTTTTCGTAGCTAGAGGCAAGTTCTTCAATATGAGCTTTGATTTTTTCTGCCGTGGCTTGCAGGTTCTGCGCGCGCACGAGGTCAGCAACGACCAAGCCCATACGCACGCGCTTTTCAGCTTGGGGGCGGAACACGTCGTCGGGGATAGGCGCTTTGTCTGCGTCTTTGATGCCACGGGCTTTTAGGTCAGCACGGGCGCCTTCGATCATGCGGTCAACTTCAGATTGCACGCTTGACTTGGGCAAGTCCAACTCGGCTTTGTCGACCAAAGCTTGCAAGGCGGCTTGTTTGTTGCGGCTCATCAAGCGTGTTTTGACTTCGCGCTCCAAATTGGCTTTGATGTCATTGCGCAGACCTTCCACACTGGCTTCTTTCACGCCTAAGGATTTCGCCAACTCGTCTGTCACTTCTGGCAAATGGGCGGCTTCTAGCTTTTTCAGGGTGACCAAAAAGTCAGCTTGCTTGCCCGCCACATCTTTGCCGTGGTAGTCCTCTGGGAAGTTCAAGGGGAAGGTTTTGCTCTCGCCAAACTTCATGCCGAGCACGGCTTCTTCAAACTCTTTGAGCATTTGGCCTTCGCCGATCAAGAACTGGAAGCCTTCTGCCTTGCCGCCTTGGAAGGGTTCGCCATCGATCTTGCCTTCGAAGTCGATGGTGACGCGGTCACCTTCTTGCGC
>CAYFLF010000181.1:0-4153 GCA_964343725.1 uncultured Bordetella sp. | reverse complement strand
AGAGTTTGAACGATTTGGAAAATTGATACGCCAAGCCAATATCAAAATGCAGTGAAAAAGCTGTTCTTTAAGTTGCTTCAATAGAGCCAGCCTCTAAATCAGAGGCATCTCTTCTAAAGCCAAAATCAACCTGGCACAAAGGAGAGTTTAGTTTGATCAACCTTAAACACTTTTGTTAACCAGTCGATCATGATCTCTTGTCCAAGGGTGGGGTTATCGTGCTGGCAGTGCTCTGCGCCGGTTTCCTCGGCTTCGGTTAGTTTGAGCGTGACGTCGATTCCGCGGGCCTTTGCGTAATCATGTACCAATTTAACAGTGTCTACGCCCAGCACATCATGGCCACCATGAAGCACGAGGTAAGGGCAACGCATATTGTCCAGCACACCCTCTAGTTTGAAGGGCTTGGCTATTTTTACTGCCTCAGCCATTGTTTTAGCACCCATTACCCACTTCATATGTCCAGCAAGCGCATGGTCTTCACCTCGGTCAGCAAAACGTTTTTCAATATCCCAAATAGCACCATGCGAGATACATGCCGCAAGTCGGTGCTCGCAAGAGCCTGCTCGAGCAGCGTAATAACCGCCCATGCTTGAACCACTGACTGCGATACGTTTAGGATCAATGTCAGTGCGTTTTTCCAACCAATCAATGCAGCGACCCACTGGTACCTCGTAGTCATGTCGCGACACGATGCCCTGTCGTCTTAGAGCCCCACCCTGTCCGGGGCCATCAACAAGAAGAACAGCTATGCCTCGCTGTACGGCACCGCGTCCAGTCATAAACCAAAGTTCGTCTTTGAAAGAATCTAGGCCTCCAAAAGAGATTAGCACTGGCTGTATTTCGCTACTGTTCTTGTAGGCTGGTGACTTGATGAAATACGCTGGAAGCGTTTTGCCATCTTCGTAGGGTATTTCTACTACTTCGCCTGGTGGATTTAAGTGACGCAACCACTTTTGGCTAGCCGCTTCACAACGCGTGAAAGTTGGTAAACGGCGTGGATCATCGGAGGCAAGCCAGAATTCAGCAGAACGAAAATAATCAGCTGCTCGAAGCCAACAGTTCATCGCGGTGCGGATATTGCCTTCTTTTTCTGCCGCATCTCCACGTTTATCGTTTCGGTCAGCGACAACCATCCATTCGTTATGCCAACTCTCGAAATCACCTGGGATCATTCGGCTTGCTGCCTGAAAACACTCACTGACTGCACCACCGCCCTCTTGTGTCTCGCCAAGGCCTCTTCGAAATTGATAGGACATGAAAAAATGGTCTGGCCAGTGGTGCCAGCCAAAAGGCTCATACCTAGGCGGTGATCCTAAGGTTAAATCAGTTTGCATTCAGATTCCTAACGTTTGTAGAAATTAATTACTGCGGTTTGAAGCCGATGTCTCTTACTAACTTACCGTACTTTGCAAAATCACTTTTAATAATTTCACCAAAGTAATCTGGAGATTCATAAACCATATTGAGTCCAGAGGCAATCAATTTATCTGTAACGTCGGGACTCCTCATTGCTCGGTTTATTTCGTCATTAAGCCGCATTACGATATCTCGTGGCATACCCGCAGGACCAACAAAACCAAACCATCCACCAGACTCGTAACCTGGCACGGCCTCAGAGGCAGCAGGTGCATCGGGCCATTGTGGGGCTCTGTTCTTGCTGGTCACAGCTAAGAGGTTGATGCGTCCAGATTTAATGTGTGGGGTCAATCCCGTTACTCCATCGACCCCAGCCTGCACTTGCCCACCGATTAAATCTGTAGCGATTTGCGCTGAACCTTTGTAAGGAATATGGTTGAAAGAAAAGTTACCCATCATGCGCAGATGCTCAAAAATAAGGTGTGGAAAACCGCCCTCACCGTTGGTAGCAACCGTTAACTTGCCTGGATTAGCTTTAGCCCATGCAATCATTTCAGGTAGCGATTTGAAAGGTGAACCTGTGCCACCAACTACAACAAGATAGTTGGTGGTTGAAATGGCAATCGGCGTGAAGTCCTTTAGAGCGTCGTAGGGCACACTCTTGCTGGTATGAGGAAGCACCACTAGGTTGCCTCCTTGCCCAGCGCCTAAGGTGTAACCGTCAGGTGCTGATTTAGCGACTAAGTCAAGGCCTAGCATGCCGCTAGCACCCGGACGGTTTTCAACAATCACTTGCTGCCCAAGTCGCTCTGACAATTTTGGAGCGATCAGCCGCGCCATCAAGTCGGTCGTATTTCCGGGTGGAAAAGGAATAATGATTTTTATAGGTTTATTGGGAAAAGAACCAGTCTGTGCATTCACTACTTCAAAAAATAAAATAGAGATGAAAATTACAAATCTAGATCCCCATTTTTTAAATAAACAAATTTGCATAACGCCTCTTATTAAAAAATTACTTTTTCTTAGGAATTACAGGGACTAACAACCTTGCTTTGTGCTTGGGTCCTGCGTGAAGGGTGACCTTGCCCCCAAAAATTGAAGGTGGACGATCCTGCTCATCTTCATGCGTGAATGGACCACAACCTTTCATTGGGTTTTTCATGTTAGAGAGAACTGCAGCGGCATCGTCGTGCTCATAGTCACGTCCGCGAATAGACAAAGCAATGCTATAGCCCTTGGGCACCACAATGCATGTGGGCCAAATTTCAACATCCAATTCGTAAATATCACCTGGCTTTAATGGCTGCTTCTCATCATGGCTATGCCAAGGACGGTAGGGCAAACTTTTTTTCTTGTCTAATTTTCGATGTGAAGCCCTGAGCCAGCCTTGTGCAATCGGTGTTTTGGGGTCAAGGGCCCCATGAAATAAAACCTCTTTACCATTAGGATCAAACACTCGCACCACAGCAAAAATATCTGCATCAATCGTCGAAGACGAAATAAATAATTTGAGGGACATAGGTCCCGTTAACTCAACTTCCTGGGTTTGCGGTGGAAAAGCAAAGGTAACGCCATCACCCATCATGTCGTATTGAATCTTGGCCTCTTGCTTCAATGGAAACTGAGAAAAGGTCTTTTTCTGTGGCTCTAAGTAAAGCGACGTCCATTGGGTTCTTTTTAATGGCCATTCGTTTTCAGAACGAGGCGTAAATTTTTCACCTGGGCTTCTTACAAGCAAAGACACCTTAGGAGTTTTTTCCCAACCATTTTTTTTACCCTTGAGATAAAAATCAAAGAAACGCTTTTGGATAGCAAGGCCATAGTCTGTATAGAAAGGCGCCCAATGGGAACCTCCGTGAACCTCTAACCACTTGTTCTTAGATTTTGATCGCACAAATCCTTCGAAATTACCGCGGGTGTGCAAGCCTTGACCACCCCAGTTGGCAGCACTCAAAAGTGGTATGTCCACTTTTTCTAAGTTAGCTGTACGCTCAATGTACCAATCGCACATCATCTCGTTGTCCATGATGCGCTTCCAAATGTCTTCTATGTTTTTACGCAACTCTTCTTCAGGCAAGGTAACTGGACCACAAACAGTTTCACCAGTAATCGGATTTTTTTTACCCCTATCGCCAACTCCGTGCTGAACCGTTTTGACTTGCATTTCCAGCCAATTTTTACGAAACGAACAAGCAATGCCTCCATGTCGATTGGATTCACGGTAGTTGTCGTTCCAGCCCTCCCACACACAAATAGCAGCCAAATGTTTGGGTTTGCTCGCAGCTGCACGCCATTGATTGCTTCCGTAGTAAGAAATACCATTCATCCCCACACGGCCGTTAGACCAACTTTGTTGTGCAGCCCATTCGATGCATAAATGGATGTCTTTTGTTTCTCGTGCGTTGTTGTGGTCCATGTACCCAGGCGATCTGCCTGCTCCACGAGAATCAATACGAATACATACGTAATCGTCTGGCACCCATTTCTCAGGGTCAACTACTTCCCAGTTTTGGTATTTGTTACTCGATCCACGCATGACATCAGGGTTTTCGCGCTCCATGATTTCCCATGCAGTTTTATAACCCTCTTGAAAAGCAAGTCCCTTGCCATATGGACCGTAGGAAAGAATGACAGGGAACTTTCCCTCATGGATTGGTCGGAAGATATCTGCACGCAAAACAAGACCGTCATCCATCACGATGGGCATGTCCCAGTCAATATGCATTCCATCTCTAATTTCCGATTTCCAAGCATCCATTTTTGACTCCAGTGTTTTGGTCTGATTCATTCTATGCCT
>CAYFLF010000180.1:0-4177 GCA_964343725.1 uncultured Bordetella sp. | reverse complement strand
TCGACGATGGTCATAGGGCCTGGCAATGTAAATTTGAGTTTCTTCTTGGTGTGGGCGCGCGCGAGTTGTGCTTCAAATGCATGGACACGGCCTTTGAGTCGCAGAGGCGCGATGACTTGTGGCACTTGTGCGTCATAGCGGTTATTGCGAATGCCCATGGTGACTTTGTTTTCAAAGTCAATGCCTTCGACTTGCTCTAAAAATCCATGCACAAAATGTTGACGCGACTGTTCGCCGTCACCAATCACATCTAAGCCTGCATCTTCTTGTGCTTTGATCCAGAGCAATGTGGCATCTGCTTTAGCTCGCAAAAGAGCATCGCCTTGCGCTTGCCATTTCGGCCACAGTTTGTTGGTTTCTGCCAGCCATTCGGGCTTTGGCAAACTTCCAGCGATTGCGGTTGAAAACATAAATAACTCCAGAGGGTTTGGTTTTAAAAAATTTCTTGTGCCAGCAATTCATATGACCTTGCTTGTGCTGCAGGGTCGTGCGTCCAAGTGATCACCACGATCTCTTCAATTTGCAAACGCTCAGCAAGTGCACGCAGTTTGCTGATAACTTGTTTGGCAGTTCCCACCAATGCGTTTTCTTTTAACTCTGTTAATGTACGTTGTTCACTTGCTGAGTAGTCGCGTTCGGCTTGTTCAGGCGGTAATAAAGCGCCGATACGTCCAAGATTACGATCCAACTTCCAACGGACACGACTCTCGAATAAGCGCCATGCTTCCTCTTCGGTGTCAGCCGCTAAAGCCCATACGCAGACTACCCCTTCTGGCTTTGGCATCGCCTCCGAAGGTCGGAAATTGTTGCGATACAAATGCATTGCGTGATCCGCACCTTGACCGTCCGTAATGAAATACGCAAATGCATAGGGCAAACTCAGATGCGCAGCGAGTTGTGCGCCATAGTCTGAACTGCCGAGCATCCACACATGGGGTGATGTCGGTCCACTTGGGTAGGCAAATACGCCATGGCCGGGATGCCCTGCCGGCAGTGGTTCACCGGTGACCCATGCTTGCAACTCCATGACTTGCTGCGGAAAGTTTTCGCTCGCATAGCGATCAGGGTTAAGCAGTTGCGCTGTGCGCCCATCACTTCCAGGGGCACGGCCAACGCCTAAATCTATGCGGCCAGGAGCCAACGCATCGAGCACACGAAATTGTTCTGCCACCTTCAGTGGGGCGTAATGAGGAAGCATGACACCCGCACTTCCCAATCGGATGCGGGAAGTTTGGGTAGCAATCGCCGCCATCAAAACCTCTGGTGCAGTTCCAACAATGCTGGGATGGCTATGGTGTTCGCTCACCCAAAAGCGCTTGTATCCCCATGCCTCACACTTCGAAGCCAAAGCCACGGTTTGACGAATCGCGTCATCTTGTTGACGCCCGTCAACAGCGACGGATTGGTCCAGAACTGAAAGCGTCAGCACAAAAATAAACAGCGATCAGGCGTTCGCTGTGGCTGACTCAGTTTGCGAAGCAGACTCCGCCTCTTGCAATGCACGCCACATCACTTTGCCACTGCCGCTCTTGGGAAGCGCATCCACAAATTGCACATGCGTTGGCGCTTTATAAACCGCCATGTTTTCACGACACCAGTCAATGATGTCTTGCTCATGTATCTGCCCTTTATGGGAGGCACGTAAAACGACCACCGCCTTCACGGTTTCACCTCGGTATGCATCGCGGGTAGAAATAATGCATGCCTCTTGAATTGCAGGGTGCTTGAACATGAGCGCTTCAACTTCTGCAGGCCATACTTTGAAACCCGAAGCATTGATCATGCGCTTGAGTCGATCGGTGATGAAGAAATATCCGTCTTCATCGACACGCCCCAAATCGCCTGAGCGAAAGAAACGTTTTCCATCCATGTCAAAGAATGCCGCCTCAGTTGCGTCCGGGCGTTTCCAATAGCCATTGAATATTTGGGGCCCATGCATGACGATTTCACCCGACTGACCAGCTGGCACCTCCTCCAATGTCTCAGGATCCACGATGCGCGCGTCAACGCTGATAAAAGGAATTCCCAAACATTGTTGCTTGGGGTTATCAGGTGGATTGTTGTGCGAGGGCGCTGCAGTCTCTGTCAAGCCGTAGCCTTCTGCATAGCTCAATCCATATAAATCAAGCAGACGTTGGGCTACTGCTTGTGGCATCGCAGCACCACCCCCTCCAATATGCACCAAACTTTTTAAGTTGAACTTGTCGAAATTAGGACTCCCCAATAAATCGATCACCATGGTGGGAATATTGGTCCAATGGGTAACCTGCCATTTAGAGATCAATCGACCAGCAAGTTCTCTCTCCCATCTTGGCATCAAGATCAAGGTTGCGCCAATAAAAATACCTGCATGCATGACACTTGTCATGCCGGTGATGTGAAACATTGGCACGACTAAGAGGCCTATGTTTTCGTGGGTCCCGTTACCCCAGTATGCCGAGGCCATCGCGTTATGCATGATGCTGCGATGCGGGTGCATGCACCCTTTGGGCAGTCCAGTAGTTCCACTGGTGTAAGGCAATACGGCGAGGTCCTCAATTCCGACAGTGACTGGCCCAAGTTCAAAATGATTGTCCAATGCTTGTTGCCAGTCGAGCACCAAACCACCTTGCAGTGGAGGCAAAGAATGCTTGGTTAAAAGCCACTCGTGCCACGCAGCTGGTGGTGCATCGTCCCCTTTCACTTGGGCATCAAAAGCATCTGTAAAGTGCGTCACCACCATATGCTGGAGACCATGTCCTGCTGGTAGTTCATTGCTAGCTTTAGCCAAATCGGATGCCAAGTCCGCTGTGGTGATCGCAACGCGCGCATCTGGATCGGTGATGTAGTGTTTGAGCTCTTCCGCGCGGTTCATTGGATTGACAGGAACCACCACTGCGTTGGCGCGCAAAATTGCAAAATGTGCAATCACCAACTGCGGGCAGTTTTGCATATTGAGCACGACACGATCGCCTTTTTGCACGCCCACACTTTGCAAATGCGCTGCTAATCTCTCAGCCCGATGACGCAATTGGGCGTAGGTCATGCGAGTACCTAAAAAAACCAAAGCATCTTTATTAGGAAATTTACGCGCACTGATATCCAAGTTGTCCCAAAGCGTGGTCTCTGGTAGAGAGAGCGCGTGGGGCAATCTAGCTGGCCAAAAGGAGTAGTGCGGTTTCATAGAAACCAAGGTTAACGGGCGTCGCCTTATTTGCCCATTCGGGAAGCCCCTATCGGTATTTATGTTAGGTGGCTATGGCTTGCTTTGAATTTTGAAGACGTTGATTAATTTGCTTGACCGAGCAAAGGGCTCCCAAGAATCCCCGCAGCCATTCGAGATCAAGCGGTTTATGCATGAGTTGAACGCCTTCAGGCAAACCGCCTTTTGCCTGGACCTGCGCTGCTGATAAACCCGTGATGGCAATGACGGTTAGGCTTTTGAAACTTGCATGTTCATGGAGGGTTTTAACGAATTCAAATCCATCGACGCGGGGCATGACCAAATCCGTCAACAAAAGCTGGGGCTGGATACTTGGCATGTCTAGCATGGCCTCTATGGCAGATTCGTACATCAAGACCTCCAAGGGCAAGCCCCAACTCTCGAAATTGAGTTCCAACATCTCGCGCGTTGCGTCATCGTCCTCTACCACCACGACTTTGATGCGCTCGAGGCCCTGCATGAATGCATTGGGTTGTAAGTTGTGCTTGAGCTGGTACTCTTGAATCGATTTCAAAGAAATGCGACGATGCCCCCCAGATGTTCGCCATGCCCGTAATTCATTTCTCGCCACCAACCCCTGTATGGTTCCAATGGATAACCCCAACACTTTTGAAGCGTAGGTGGTGCCACAAAAACTCTCGTAACCATCAGAGCTCATTACAAAATCCATCAGAATCCCTTTAAGTCATATTAATAAATAAATCATTAATATTAATTTTAATTATTAAAAGTTATGAAATCAATACAAAATAATACATTAACGGCAGTGAATGGAATTTCGGTTGGTCATTACACAGAGACCTTGCGTCCGACAGGTTGCACCGTCGTACTTTGCCCGCAGGGTGCCGTGGCTGGAGTAGATGTTCGGGGTGCAGCGCCAGGCACACGCGATACCGATGCCCTATCCCCCTCCAATACCGTGACCGAAGTACACGGCATCTTGTTGTCTGGAGGCAGTGCATTTGGATTAGATGC
>CAYFLF010000179.1:0-4259 GCA_964343725.1 uncultured Bordetella sp. | reverse complement strand
GTCGCCTCCACCAACTTGACCCAAAACGTTCCGCCTAGCGGTATGAGTTCGTCGTTGAAATCGTAGTTGGGGTTGTGCAGGGTGCAGGGGCCTTCGCCGTGGCCGATTTCTCGGTGTGAACCTTCGCCGTTGCCGATGAAAGCGTAGGCACCTGGCACGGCTTGCAACATGTAGGAAAAGTCCTCCGCGCCCATGGTGGGCTCTTGGGGAACGATATTGGCCTCACCCACAATCGTAGACAAGACTTTTTTGGCGAAATCTGTTTCTGCCACGTGATTGATAGTGGGCGGGTAATTGCGATGGAAATCGAACTCACATGTCGCGCCAAATGCAGAACAAATATGTTGCGCCACTTCACGCATACGCGCTTCGATCAAGTCAAGCACTTCGATGCTGAAAGTTCGCACCGTTCCGCGCATCTGGCATAGGTCCGGCACCACATTCGTGGCCTCGCCCGCATGGATCATGGTGACCGAGATCACACCAGCATCGACTGGTTTTTTATTACGGGTGATGATGGTTTGAAACGCCTGCACCATTTGGCAAGCGATAGGCACTGGGTCAATCCCGTTGTGCGGCAACGCAGCGTGGCTGCCTTTGCCGTGGATGGTGATGGTGAATTCGTTACTCGAAGCCATCACAGGCCCAGCGCTCAAAGCAAATTTGCCAACGCCCAAGCCCGGCCAGTTGTGCATGCCGTACACGGCTTGCATAGGAAACTTTTCAAACAATCCATCTTTGATCATTTCGCGTGCGCCACCACCACCTTCTTCGGCAGGCTGGAAGATGACATACACCGTGCCATCAAAGTTACGGTTCTTCGCCAAGTGCTGCGCCGCCGCTAACAACATCGCCACATGGCCGTCATGGCCACAGGCGTGCATTTTTCCTGCGTATTGGCTGGCGTGGGGGAACTTGTTGAACTCCTGCATGGGCAGTGCGTCCATATCGGCACGCAAGCCAATGGCGCGATCGCTCGTGCCGTTTTTGATAATCCCCACCACTCCCGTGGTGCCCATGCCCCGGTGGATGGGGATGCCCCATTCGGTGAGCTTGGCAGCGACTACATCGGCAGTGCGTTGCTCTTGAAAACAAAGTTCGGGATGCGCGTGGATATCGCGGCGCACAGCGCTGATGCTGGCGGCTTGGGTAACGAGTGAGTCTAGGATTTGCATGGGCGCAGTCTAGCCTTACTTATCCCCTTTTGTCATGCGGGGGAAATCCCAAGAAAACTAAGGGCGGTTTTTCAAGCGCTGGTCGGCAATTTCCAGCAAACCATCGAATATCAGCGATTCGACCAACTCGCAATGCACCGACATACTCGGCGCCATTTTCCAACCCGCCCCACCTGTCATGTAGCAAATCGGTTCCGCTTGGCAATGGGCACGCACATGCTGCACCATGCGCTCAACCGCGCCAGCAATGGCATACGTGCCACCGCTGGTCAATGCGTCGCTCGTGTTGGTGGGAAATTCACGCACATCACCAGTGGGAACACGCAAGCCCGCTGTGCCAGACTCCAAGGCGCGCAACATGATGCCGTGACCCGGCAAGATCAGACCACCCAAAAATTTGCCCGACGCGTCAATCGCCTCTACGGTCACCGCCGTGCCGACCATCACCACGACCAAGGGACGAGAGGGCTTGCCTTGCATTTGGTGGCGCATGCGCGCGTATGCGCCAATGATGGCGACCCATCGGTCTGCACCCAATCGGTTCGGGTGGTCGTAGCCGTTGGTCACCCCTGCTTCGGCGGTCGATGACACCGCCCAATGCGGTGTGAAGTCCCACAATTCCAATTGCTCTTCAACGCGTCGGCGAATCGCCTCGCCCGCGACGATACAACCCAACATCTGGGAGGGCGCAGACAACTGACGCCACTCGTTATCTCCCAGACGGTCAATGTTTTCTAAAAAGACTGCACCTTGGTCTATCAAAGTAGCCCGCGGCTTTGGACTATCGAACAACGCCCACTTCAATCGGGTGTTGCCTACGTCTAGGGCTAAAAAACTCATCGTCAGGTGTATGTGGATTTGAAATTCTTGAGTCGCACGGCAGTATATGAGTGCCAAGCCGTCACACACGAGACAAAACCGCGATTGTTTGCAGCTTGTGGTTGGGGGAAACCCTTGCAAGCACTGGTGTGCCTAGCGATAAGAATAGCCCTTCCAAATTCTCAAGTTTCTTTGATAAACCCCTAGGAGATTCCTTCAATGACCGATATCCAAAAAGGCTCCGGCCGCCGCAATATGCTCAAAGGTGCCGCAGTCGCTGCTGGCGCCATGACAGCCCCCATGATCTCGCGTGCACAAACTGTGTCCATGCGTTTTCAAAGCACTTGGCCCGCCAAGGACATCTTCCATGAGTTCGCCAACGACTTTGCAACCAAGGTCAACAACATGGCCAGTGGTCGCCTCAAAATTGAGGTGCTTCCCTCAGGCGCAGTGGTGCCAGCCTTCCAATTACTCGACGCTGTCAACAAAGGCACCCTAGATGGTGGTCACGGCGTTTTGGCTTACCACTATGGCAAAAGCTCTGCGCTCGCTTTGTGGGGATCCGGTCCAGCTTTCGGCATGGACCCCAACATGGTTCTCGCATGGCACCAGTACGGTGGCGGCAAGCAATTGTTAGAAGAGATCTACAAATCTCTCAACATCGATGTGCACTCCTATGTGTACGGCCCGATGCCCACCCAACCTCTGGGCTGGTTCAAAAAGCCCATCGCCAAAGTAGCCGACTTAAAAGGACTCAAATACCGTACAGTGGGCTTGGCGGTTGATATCTTCACCGAACTCGGCGTTGCCGTGAACCCACTGCCAGGCGGCGAAATTGTTCCCGCTTTGGATCGTGGCTTGATCGATGCGGCTGAGTTCAACAATGCCACCTCTGACCGCATCTTGGGCTTCCCCGATGTCGTGAAGAACTGCATGTTGCAAAGCTTCCACCAAAGTGGCGAGCAATTCGAGATCTTGTTTAACAAAGGCAAACTCGACGCGCTTCCTGCAGAGCTCAAGTCCATCATCGAATACGCTGTACAAGCCTGCTCTGCAGAAATGACTTGGAAGGCGATCGACCGCAACTCCAAAGACTACGCCGACTTGAAAAAGCAAGGCATCAAGTTCTACAAGACGCCTGACTCCATCCTCAAAGCCCAGTTGGATGCATGGGACAAAGTGGTGGAGAAGAAGTCTGCCGAGAACCCCTTCTTCAAGAAAGTCATGGACTCGCAACGTGCCTTCGCAGCGCGCGCAGGCCAATGGCAAAACGATTACATGGTCGACTTCAAGATAGCGTACAACCGCTACTTTGGTAAACCAGCCGCTAAGGCCTAAGCACTTGCTTAAATTTTGAGCCCATTCGGGGGTTTTGCCTCCGGATGGGTTTTCTTCTTTTTTGATAGACCCTTATGAATACACAAAAACTGCTGCACACAGCAGATGAAATTAGCACCTGGGTGGGCAAGGCGTTCTCTTGGCTCATCATCGCTTTGATGTTGATGGTGGTGGTCGAAGTCTTCAAACGCTACGCCTTGAACGCTCCCACCGCTTGGATCTTCGATGCCAGCAACATGATGTACGGCACCCTCTTCATGATGTGTGGCGCCTACACCCTGAGCCAAGACGGCCATGTGCGTGGCGACTTCTTTTACGGCAGCGCAGCACCGCGCACCCAAGCTTCGCTGGACTTGGTGCTCTACTTTTTGTTTTTTATTCCAGGCGTCATCGCCTTAACTTGGGCAGGTTGGAGTTACGCCAGCGATTCGTGGTCGATTCGCGAACACACTTTCAACGCCGACCCACTCCCGCTCTATCCCTTCAAGGCCATCATCCCCTTAGCTGGATTTATCGTGTTGATGCAAGGCGTTGCAGAAATTGTGCGGTGCGTGGTTTGCCTCAACACCGGTGAGTGGCCCGAGCGCTTAAAAGATGCCAATGAGATTGACGTCGTTGAGCAACAACTCGCTAGCAGTATTTACGTCGACGAAGATGCCAAGCGCGACGCCATTGCACGCGCCAAATCGATCGATGAAGAAGCACACCAACGTGGCCACCTCGCCTCCAAAGGAGACCACGCATGAGCGATCCAGCACTCGGCCTGACCATGTTGGCCCTCATCGTGGTGGTCATCATGATGGGATTCCCCACCGCCTTCACCTTGATGGGTTTGGGCATGGCCTTTGGCTTCACGGCTTTCTACGACCCTAGCCAACCTTGGCTAGACAACAAAATCTTCAACCTGATGGTGCAACGCACTTTCGG